>DAOTAZ010000114.1:7431-9473 GCA_035382965.1 Chitinispirillaceae bacterium
GTGAATTAACTGTAAAAAAATCGCTAAGTTACCTCCGGGGTGAAACAGTGTCTGATCTTGTTAAATTGCTGAATTACCCCTGGTAAAACATGATTATCCAGAATCATCCAAGCTGACCTTTCCCCCGGCTGTTCTTCATGCTGAGGAATTCTCTTCAAAATTTTATTCCCGCTTATTCCTGTCATCACAAAGAAATTCCTGCATTCAATTCCTATTTTGAAAATCATTTTTGCACTAATGGAATTTTTCTGGTGAGAAAAGGCCTAGTAGACACGGGTAATTGTCCATTTAAGGCCTTATCTGGAATGGAACAGTTTTTGCATGATCATTGGATCGCAAAAATGAAAACTTGTGACAGGCCTGTCCCAGATTTCATGTACCCTTTCAACATTTCACCATTTTCAAAGGAAGCGCAGTATGTCTCAGAAGCTTTATATTGGTAATTTGCCCTACAGAACCACAGAGAGTGATGTCAGGAAGTTTTTCTCCAAATACGAACCTATTCATTCTGTTGTGCTTATATCAGACCGGGAATCAGGCCGTCCAAGGGGTTTCGGATTTATCGAGCTGGAGGATGCAAATGCTGATAGTGCCATAGCAGAGTTGAGTGATACGATGTTTGGCGGACGCAACCTGCGTATAAGCAGGGCACGCGACAGGGAGAATGTCGGGAGAGCTCAACAGTTCAACAGAGTATAAGAGAAATCATCTGCTGGCCTGCATACTTTTCCAAAGGGAAAGGTATGCGGCCGGATTAAGAATAACTGATAATTCCCCGGAAACGCTTATGGAACCATCCAAACCAGTGTTCCGGTTTTTTGCGGATCCACTCTGAAATTATCTCATTGTGAATCCGCTGATATTCAGCTATACATTCATCTTCACTTTTGGAAGTAAGTTCAGGAGGTTGAGGCTTCTCAAAGACAATCTTGTAACTGTTTTCACCTTTTTCCATTATCGCGGAGATCGCCAGAACTTCACAGCCGGTTTTTCTCACTATTCCAGCCACTGTTCTGACCGTGTTTGCCTCTTTCCCTAAAAATGGTACCATTGTACCATGTTTTCCGGCATGTTGGTCTATCAGTATGGCGACAATCCCGTTTCTCTTCATCACTTCCATCATCTTACGCAGAGCCTGATGAGTAAAGATTGTTTTTACAGATGCTCCATCCCGTTTCTCTGCAAGCCATCTGTCAACGATCTCGTTTTTCATCGGTTTGGCTACCACATTTAGATCATTAACCATCCTTCCAAAAACCTCCGCCAGAAACTCCCAGTTCCCATAATGTGCCAGAAGAACTATTAGCCCTTTACCCTGAGCCATCGCAGATTCCACATAATGATAATCCTGAATGGTGTAAGGGGGAAGTTTGCTGGATTTACGCAGAAAATCAGAGGCATATCTTCCAATATTGAGGTAAAGATCCCGTAGTATCTTTTCTGTTTGACTGTTATCCCACAGTCCAACATGTTCCATGTTCTTTAGCGCAATCTTTCGGTAGACTCCTGAATAATAGAGCAACAGTCCGGAAATTTCACCGATCTTAAGCGCTGCTGTCCTGGGAATAAGACTCAGGAATTCCTGAAGAGTTCTGAGGAGAAGGTATTCAATATTATATTTAATCTTATTTGAGTTCATCCGGACAGTTTCTGTTTTTGTAAATTATGTGCAATAACTATAAAAATAGTAGTTTCATCTATTCCCGGGGGATCAAATTACCTCAGAGGTGAAAAAATGACTTGAGTCGATAAGTCAAAGAATTACCTCAGAGGTGAATCTTTAATCTCTCCTGTTCAAATTGACTATTTTACAGTTTTCAATATTCAGTTATTAACATTCACTACAGGTATCGTAATGCTTCAGGTCTCTATTATCAGCCCTACCTTTAATGAGAGGGAGAATCTGCCAAAACTGGTTGAAGAACTCTTCACTACAATGGAAAACATTTCTGATATCGATATTGAACTGATCATTGTAGATGATATTTTCCCGACCGAACAGGGGATGAAACAGAGAAGCTTGCTTTAAAATATCCCCTTAA
>DAOTAZ010000115.1:0-9463 GCA_035382965.1 Chitinispirillaceae bacterium
GGCGGCAATTTCCAATATAAGGAAAAGCCATCCGGGATATTTTGACAGGGTGGATGTGAGGGTTGTGGCAGGAGGTCCCGATGAGATCCGGGCACTGAATCTCAAGCTCAATGCAGACAGGCTCGATATCAGGGTCACTGACTATTTTGAAACTGTTATTTACTTGAACAATGTAAACTGGTCGGCTGAAAGGATTGCCGAATTTCTTGACAAGAGTAAGGGCTGGATCGAGGAAATACTCAGGTTTGCTCCAATGGTTGACGAAAAGATGAGAGAGATGCTGGAAAAAGGGGAGATTTCCTGGAACAGGGCAAAAGAGATAATCCAGAAGACTCTCAAGGCTCCCGCTGGCACAGAAAAAGATGTTCTGGAAAAGGAGATGAACCAGCCCGGGACCCGGTCAGTCAAACCGCTGACCTTTAAAACTGTCCTGGGACATTTCTCTAAGCTTAAGGAAAAATCCCCCGGCCACAGTTTTACTCTCCATATCGATGATCTTTACTCGTTCATGAAAGTACTCAGGGGCAGAGATTACACCGATGAGGACCTGGGGAGGATGAGAGCGGTGTTTCCGGAACTTATTCCCTGAGAGTATAATTTACACTGGAAAACAGCGCTATTCAGCATCACTGAAATAGCGCTCAAGGATCTCGCCTGCTGCGGAGGCCACAAAGGGGTCCCGAAATCCCTTGTCCCTGGCCTTTTTCAGTGCAGGAATGGCACGGGGATCACCCAGTTCCCCCAGCTTCTCGGCCGCTCTCTTCCGGGTGGAAACACTGGCTGCGGTCTGAAGATCAAGGATATGGATTTTAACCATGTCAACTTTTTTCCCTGCTGATTCGAATACTCTCACCATATTCCATCGTTTCCAGTAGTGATTATCATAAAGCAACTCCGAAGCTCTTTTGTAGTCGTGGATGGAAAGCACATGGGTCGCGAGATACACAAGCGGTTCCGGGGCCCTTCCACGGACAAATCTGTTTTCTATGTCCGTTATCAGACGGGGCATCTGGTTGTTTATAAGCTGTTTCCCACCCGTTTTTTTCAGATTAGTGAAGCTGTCGATTGCCTCACTGTACCTGCCGTTCACAAGTTCCATCCTGGCGTTGAGAAAATTTACCCATTTCGAGAGATCTTTATTCTGGCCGAGGCTGTCCCTGATTGCCCGTGCCTCACTAAAAATGCCATTGGAAAGTGACTGATCAAATCTGTAAAGGAGTTCCGAGGGGACCTCCGGCTCGAGTTGGATCAGAGGCTTTTTCTCAGGAGCAGGCTTGAAAATCTTATTAAGAGTGACTGCAGTTCCAATGGAGATTATAACCAGGAATAGAACTGTAGCTCCGATATTCAGTTTGTTTCTGGCTGGTTCGGGGAGGTCCTGAAAACGTTTTTTTCCCTCGATTATAAGGTTTTTTACAAATTCAACTGCCGGCCGGAGCCGTTTTCCCATGCTGTCCAGCAACTCCAGAGTCTTTTGAATTGCCGGTTTGCGGTTGGTTTTAATGTATTCTGCTATGGTAACGGCTATCTCGCGGATGTTAAATCTGCCTGTGATAGTTCTGATAAGTGATTGGGGACGGTTTTTTCTGCCTGAGAGGTGAAGATGCCCGCTGCCAAGTTCATCATGCTTGCGGGAGATCTGCTTTATGAGATCCAGTGCTGAGGCGATACGGTTTTCTCTGTTTGAGGTTAATAAACCCTTTACAGCTTTTTCCAGTTCAAGGGGAATATCCGGGCAGATTTTCAGAATAGGCTCGTAGTTTTCCGATATAGTCGCATAAAAAGTGGCAGGAACGGTTTCCCTGACAAAGGGGTGTTTCCCTGTGAGCATCTCGTACATGACAACACCTAGAGAGAACAGGTCGCTTCTGTGGTCGATTTTTGAACCATCGATCTGCTCAGGTGACATGTAGCCCGGAGAACCTACGCTTGTTCCGGACTGGGTCAGACCTGTCCAGGGGGCTTTGACAACTCCAAAGTCGGTCAGTTTGGCTATGCCGGTTCGGGAATCCAGCAGAATGTTGGCCGGCTTGACATCACGGTGAACTATGTGGTGTTCATGGGCATGGTGTAAAGCAGAGGCAATCTGGACAGCAATAATGCGGACTTTTTCATAAGGCAGCATTTTGTGATGTCTGATAATCTGATCCAGCCCCTCTCCCTTGACATATTCAAATGCTATCCACGGCACTCCATTCTGCTGCCCCGCATCGTGTACCGCTACAATCGAAGGATGACTGAGCCTGGCAGAAGCCCTGGCCTCGATTGCGAATCTTTCCAGATATTCCCGCCGGGTTGTCTCATCCAGTGTCTTCTCCAGGGCAATTACTTTCACTGCTAACTGGCGCTGAAGGACGGGATCTTCCGCTAGATAAACACGACCCATCGCACCCTCTCCCAGAATGCTTTTTACAATGTAACGCCCGAATTTCTGAGGATTTCCCGTTGTGTTGCTTTTAATTTCAGTGCTCATGGGATTTAAAAAATACCTTTCCTACTCTAAGCAACCTTTAAGCAGAAAAGAGAAATATATTTAATACTAACAAGGATTCCGGAATTAAAAACGATGCCGATTCCGATACCGATATTAGCACCGATATCGAGAGCGTATCTTATCAAACATACTTATTTTAGTGATAAATTTCAGGAGAAGGTGAATAATTGAACCTTATTTTGATTTCTGAAAGTGATTTCATTGGCAGCGATCACAAAAGAGTGCAGATCAGGGGTCGACGCAGGGAACATATCATGAGTGTATTCCACGCGGTTCCCGGAGACACGCTAAAGGTCGGGATACTTGGCGGCCTGACAGGGATCGGTATTGTAGAAACAATCGACAATGAAAAGATAGAATTGTCGGTTAGCCTCTCAGAACCTCCTCCTCAGGCTCTGCCATTGATACTGGTGATGGCCTTACCCCGTCCAAAGAGTCTAAAGAAATCAATTGAAGTGGCTACAGCTCTGGGGATAAAAAGAATATTCATAATAGAAAGCTGGCGGGTTGAAAAAAGCTACTGGTCCTCACCGGTACTTCAGAGTGCCAACCTCAACAGCCATATCATGCTTGGCCTGGAGGGAGCCAGAGATACTATTCCACCCGCAATTGAGATCAGGAAAAGGTTTAAACCATTTGTTGAGGACGAACTTCCATCGGTGGCAAAGGGGACCATGGCCCTTGTGGCGCACCCTTACAGTTCGATGGCTTGTCCGCATGATGTAAACTGTGCGGTTACACTGGTAATCGGACCTGAGGGAGGCTTTATTCCTTTTGAAATTGAGCTCCTGGAAAAAAACGGCTTTCAGGCTGTCACATTGGGCCCCAGGATACTCAGAGTAGAAAATGCTATCCCTGCGCTCGCTGGACGGCTTTTCTAATCTATCTTTTTGATATTATTCTGGAGATGATCACAATCAGGGCGATCAGAACCAGAATAACTGTGCCGGCAATTATAAATTTCCTTTTCATTTCAATCCTTTTCTTCAATCAAAATTACTTCTCTAAAAACAAATAAACCATTTCTTGACAAAATATTATTCCTGCTTAATCAGGCGATTTCAAAATCAGGTCATGGCATCCCGGTCCGGGCATTTATCCGAAAAATGACAATTGCCACAAAACTTCCCCATCCATATATCATCAAACTGCTGCATTATCTGTCCCACCAGTTTAGGATCAGAGCTTATTATTCCAGCCTCAAAATTCCTCTTTCCCTCACTCCTTGCACCCATCCCTGCCCCTGTGAGATTCGCACTGCCTGTATAGGCAACCTTTCCGTCAATAATGATCGATTTGAAATGTACCCTGGGACAAAGCAACCGTTCAAGTCCCTTTGCTAGAATGGGATATCTGTCAAATTCTTCCCGAAAGACCGGCCCCGGTTCTTTAGCGTGAATCAGACGAATCGAAACATTCCGGGACAGAAGATCGGAAAGCACCTCAAGGAATGGTATATAGCGTCTGTTTCTTTTTATATGCAGGTCTTTTAAGTCGGAAGTGGCAAGCCAGAGAAAGTCTTTGCTGGCAGGGACTTCCTGGAGAAGAACTCTGGAGTAGATTTCCTGATCAGTTATAAATTCGATCATCAGTTAGAAAATAATGCCGGGGGTAGCATGAAAACACTATGTGTTTTCGTGAGTCGGGGTCGGTATCGGCATCGGTATCGAAACTGATTTTTGATCCGGGAATTAGTAGTGTCTGGTTATGCGAGGTACCTTGAATGTTCGAATCACACGTTGTGTGGAAGAATCCCCCCTGCCCCCCTTAATAAGGGGGGCGCTTCCAGCGGGGGGGTCTTCCAAAAAACAATTGAGGTTTACAGGATTAGATTGATTGCTATTGATAATCAAGGTCAAACCTATCATCTGTAATTTGCCACTATATAAGATTGATAACTATTTGCAAATTTCGCCAACCATCAGATGCAAAAAAAAACCTCCATAACCCAGATCTCTCCTGCTCGAGAAAAGGCTCTCAAATACCTGAGATATATGCTTAATAAAAGCTGGAAACCCGGTGATTCGTTGCCCAGCATAAGTCAGTTGGCCAAGGCTGCCCGGGTTAGCATCGTCCCGATGTGGAAGGCGGTTAATCAACTGGCCTCTGAAGGTGTACTGGAGGTGATACAGGGAAGCGGGACACGGGTAAGTATCAGCTTTGAGGAACCGGTGAATGCTCTTCGCAAAGGATGGCTGGGACTCAGGGACAGGATCCATAAAGACATCCTTACAGGTCTCTATCCTTCCGGCACCCTGATGCCCTCCTTGAAAGAGGTAAAAGCGTACTATGGTGTGAGCCATCAAACCCTGCGCAAGGCTCTTGACAGTCTGGTTGTCGAAGGGGTGATTCAGCCGGAGCACCGGACCTACAGAGTTATCTCCTTCTCTCCCAGTAAAGCTCATTCATCAATTGTGCTCCTGGGGTGGTCTGATCCTACAATTGAGCTTCAGTCCAGGACCCCGTGGGGTGAGGAGTTCCTGAGAATCTGCGAAAACCTCTGCTCCCAGATGAAAGTACGTTTGCAGATAATAAGGTATACCAGGCTGGATGGCAGGGTAGTGTTTACAAATCAGAACGGTACCACGTTTGACCGGCTCAGATCCGATGACTCGGTGCTGGGGTATCTGCTGTGGGCGGAGAGCCCGGGTGAGCTTTACAGAGAGGTCTTATCGCAGATAGATCTCTTCCAGAAACCAATCGCAGTACTTCAGGAGGGAACACGGCTGCAGCTTGGCAGTTCCTCAGGGAGGAATCGTGGATTGAAGATCTTCTCCATTGCGACCGGATCGAATGCCGCACGAAGTCTTGCATCATATCTGCTTCAGCAGGGTCACTCAAAGGTAGCCTATATTTCTCCTTTTCATAAATCTGACTGGTCAAGGGCACGGCTCTATGGTCTTCAGGAGATTTTCCAGAGACAGGGAAACGGGGCTGTAATTCAACCTTATACACTGAATCAATACAGGTACTCTCGTGAATTCCGCTTGTCCCTGAAATCATCGGAGATTCTTTTTCAGGATCTTATGAATCCCCGGAACGCCAACGGGATTCTCAGACGTGCAGCTTTAAGAATCATGCCAAGTCTTTCCAGGATGATCGATGATGAAGCGGTGAGGCCTTTTCTCAATCCTCTGTTTGTAAAGGCAGCGTCTGATGCCGATTGCTCAGCCTGGGTTTGCGCAAATGACCGGGTGGCGTTTATGGCACTTGATTACCTGAAGGAGCATGTGAGCAGGAGGATAGCTGTGGCAGCATTCGATGATACTTTTGAGGCATTCCGCCGGGGCTTGACCTCCTATAACTTCAATATCCATGGTCTGGTCCAACTCATGCTCTCTCACCTTTTAAACCCGTCCTCGCATAAGGCACGGGAACACAACACGGTGGAAATTGAGGGCGTGCTTGTCGTGAGAAACACCACATTCTCAAATGTCAGATAATTACAATCCGCCTCTCTCCAGAAGCCATCTTTCTACCTCAATGGCAGCCATGCAGCCGCTTCCGGCTGCTGCTATCGCCTGACGGTATTTGGAATCCTGAACATCGCCAGCCGCAAACAATCCATCGATATTAGTACATGTCGAGTCCGGGGCAGTTATAATGTATCCATGTTCATCTTTCTCAAGAGGCCCCTTTAAAAAGGAGGTGTTTGGCTGATGCCCTATAGCCTCAAACGCACCGACCACTTCCAGATCTGTAATCTCTCCGGTTACAGTATCTTTTAGTCTTAAACCGGTAAGCTTTGTATCACCCAGAAATTCCTCTACTACCTTGTTCCAGAGGATATGCACTTTAGGATGAGTAAGAGCCCGCTTCTGCATCACCTTGCTTGCCCGCAGTTCATCTCTGCGATGGATAAGGTAGATTTTGGACCCGAACTGGGTAAGGTGGAGTGCTTCTTCTACAGCAGTATCGCCTCCGCCTATCACTGCCAGTTCTTTATTTCTGAACACCGGCAGACCCCCGTCACAGACAGCACAGGCCGAAACTCCCTTTCCCCAGAATTTTTTCTCTGAATCCAGAGGAAGTCTTTTGGCAGTTGCTCCGGAGGCAACGATAATTGAATCGGCAGTGTATGTTTCTTCAGACATGGACACGATTTTAAATGGATAGGTGGTCAGATCGACCTCGATGACATCCTCAGTAATAAAGCGTGTGCCATTGTTCAATGCCTGCTCGCGCATATTGGCCATCAATTGCTGTCCATGAATACCGTTGGGGAAGCCGGGGAAATTCTCTACAATATTGGTGATCATCAATTGGCCGCCCGGAATTCCTCCGCTCTGAAAACCTTCAAAGAGCAGAGGTTGGATGTTTGCCCGTGATGCATAAATAGCAGCAGTGAGTCCTGCCGGCCCTGAACCAATAATTACCAAACGTTCTGGCATGAATCCTCCCGGTTTGAACAGCTCTTCGTTCAATGTATTGAAATAGCTATGATAATTAGTACACATAAAATAATTGGCTGATTGTGGAAAAGCACGGTATCCTGCCTGAATGGATTTCTTTTGGAAGGGAAGCCCTGAAATGGCGTTATATAAAAGCCCTGGTTGCAGGCTTGGGGTGGATATTTAAATGATGTTTAAAAAAGAGGATTTTTAATACAAAAGTGTCCAATCACTGATATAGTTTATCTATTTGGATTATCACCCTGTTTTTCGCCTGAAAATTGTATAATTTTCCACATTCAGTTAAATTACCATTGTGAAACTACCATCAGAAAAACTTCTTAATGACTTTGCCCCCTTAACACCGGTGAGTACGTGTCCTCAGATTGCAGTTCATCAGGCACCCGAATTTTACCGCTTATGGGATGCTCTGGAGCTTGAGCAGGGTTCGGTTTGTGATGTGCCCTTCTGGGCTG
Source organism: Chitinispirillaceae bacterium (assembly GCA_035382965.1). Lineage (GTDB taxonomy): Bacteria > Fibrobacterota > Chitinivibrionia > Chitinivibrionales > Chitinispirillaceae > JAAYIG01. The sequence continues at coordinate 7,362 of DAOTAZ010000115.1, forward strand.
CGGTCTGGCCCGGAGCAAAGTCACTTTCCAGATATATACTCAACAATCCTGACCTGGTAAAAGGAAAAAGCATTCTGGATCTTGGGTGTGGAAGCGGAGTCGTGAGCATAGCTGCATCGAAAGCCGGAGCGGGCAGGGTAGTGGCAAATGATATTGATCCTGTCGCCCTGCATATAGCCGAGAGAGATTTCCTTGCCAATGGTGTCTCCCCGGTTCTGGAAAAAAGGAATTTTCTCGAAGAGGATATTCTGGAAACCTTTGATCTGGTTTTTGTGGTAGATATGTTCTACGAGCGCTCCAAATCCCCGTCGATGCTTTCCCTGTTGAAGCATCTCCGCGAAAAAGGCACAGAAATTATAATTGCCGATGGAAGCAGGCCTTTTGCTCCCAAAGATAATATAGAGCTTCTGTTAAACGAGTGGATTGAAGTGGACAGGGAGCTTGAGGGTGTTTACACCCGTGAGGTGAGAATTTTCAGATTCGAAATGCAGTAAGTTTTCATCCGTCTGGCATATATTTTGCACTTCCTATTTTCGATGATACTCTAATAAAACGCTACGCTTAACCCGTGTTGGTTGTTGGTATGAGGTTAGTTATGTGCCGTAATTATCTACGCTTTCTAGGAAAATTTCCCGTTCAGGGGGCAATTGATGATTGGAAAAGCGCGGAGAGGTCTGCTCTCAACAACAGTTCTTTATCTGGTAAAAAGCAGGTACTTTTTCATTTCTGAGAAAAACAGCTCTTGTTATGGTCTGATTTCATCTAAAATCGTTGTTTTATGTCTGGTTTTAGCCTTTATCAGTCTGGGAGGGATGATAAGAGGGGTTCTGTATGTATTATTAAACGCCCAGAATATCATTAGTGTACAGATTGAGAAAAAAAAATACACACAATACGATGCAGGAGCCAGAATCCTGGACACCCATCTTTCGCGTACGATAAACGATTTCAGAACACGCTCCTTGCAATCTGCTGAGAACAGAGATGGTTCCGTTTGTGGGGTTTACAAAACCGGGCTGGAAATAATCGAGAATAACAAGACTCTGGTTCAGAATTTCAACTGTATATTTCCCTTTTCACAAAGGCTGCAACCCGCTGTTTTCGACCGGAAGCTCTTCAAAGGGAGCGAATTTCCGGAGCGGCTTTCTTTTCTCAGTCCGGTTGAGGGGAGGATTACTTCTCATTTCGGGATGCGAACAGATCCGGTTTATGAGGGGACTGCCAGACATAACGGGATCGATATTGCCGGTAAAATATGGACACCTGTTTACAGCTCTCTGGCGGGTACGGTTATCTTTGCAGGAAACAGATCCAGATGGGGTAATGTGGTGATAATCGATCATGCTGAAACCGGTTATCAAACAATCTATGCCCATTTACAGAAAATTCACACCAGAGGAGGGGATGAGGTAAAAACAGGACAGTTGATCGGTTTCTTGGGAAATACAGGAAAGAGTACCGGCCCGCATCTTCACTATGAGGTGCGTTTCATGGCCAAGCCGATAAATCCTCTTCAGGTGCTGATCCCATCTGATAGAGTTGTGGATTAATTTGACTTTTTTCCCTCCGAATGGTAATTTTTAGTCACATTCGAAGTCCTGTGGCAGCGTAGCTCAGTCGGTCAGAGCAGTGGAATCATAATCCACGTGTCGGGGGTTCGATTCCCTCCGCTGCTACTTTTTGATTCGGTGTCGGTATCGAAATAGTTGTAATTATCGGGTTTGATTCCTCCGTTACTACCTCTGTTTACCCCTGTATAGTTTATGTCACCCTCTGAAAAAATCCTGTTATTTTGCAGCCGTTTTCTTCCCCCGAATTCATCGGTACTGGCGGCAGTAAGCGGAGGCAGTGATTCTGTCTCGATGCTGTGTTTGCTGAATGAGCTCAGGGAAGAACTGAAGATCTCGAATCTGGCAGTTGCACATGTTAATCATGGGCTGCGCGGAGTGGAATCTGATGGTGATGAGCAGTTTGTAAGAGAGCTTTCCTCCAGTCTGGGCCTTCAATTCTTTGTCAAGCATCTGAGCGGATACAACAGTGAAGATCCGGGGATAGAACAGTGGGCCAGGAAAGAGCGGTACCGGTTTTTCCGCTCGGTGATG
>DAOTAZ010000116.1:0-9373 GCA_035382965.1 Chitinispirillaceae bacterium
AGGGGGAGGAGGGTTTCCGGTTGCGAAGGTGATTGCGTTTATAATTGTAATCGCAATTCTTGGTGGCGGGCGGATTATGGGCAGTAAATACGTAGAAAAGAGGGTCAATTCAGTAACAACTACTGCTACAAAGGATCTGCTGCCAAGAAAAGAGTTCGATCCTTTCAAAGACACCGCGATGGTGAAGATAGGGAATATTCAGTCCGAGATTAAAGGACTTTACGGCGTTATTGACAGTTTAAAAAGAGTACTGGCATCTATCGACAGTACATCTAAAATAGTACCAGAGGAGAAAAAACCCGTAAAGAAGCCGGTGAAAAAGAAAAAATAGCCTGTATCTTTGCGGATACTGGATACTGGAAATGAGAGTCCGGCACTAAGACGCGGAGAGCGGGAGAAATAAGAGATTGGGAAATGATGTTATGTGAAAATGTATAGAGGGGACTAAGGATAAAATTAAAAAAGCCCAGCTTTGATATAGTCGGGCTTTTTTAATTATTTCAGATTCCTGGCCGGCTTATTTGTCGGCTTTCTTGACTTTTGTTCCAAGGTATTCTGTTTTGATCGCGAAGGAGTATCCTGAATATCCGTATTTATTTCTGATGTGTTCCGGAACGAAAAATTCTTCAACCGCTGAAGGATCAGTATTACCGTTAACCTCAACCGGCCGGCACTCAAAAATATTGGCTCCGGTGCGCGGATTGTAAAGGACTTCCAGAACAGTGCCCTTCGGGATTTCAGCAGTGAATCCGTCAGTGTATGAATCTTCCCATTGTGTCTCAGCTTTTTCTCTCAAAGTTTCGACTACTACCAGCTTGTCGCCTTTCTTGATATCCACTTTGCTGCTGCATCCGGCAAAGACGAAAGCAACTATGGCCATGGATAAAAACAGTTTGTGATAAGTCATTCAGACCTCCTCTAAGGTTTTTTTTAGGTTTGCTCCGTTACATCTATTCTAAAATTAACACTCTTACCGTATTCTTACAATGAAATTTTTATACTATCTTTTTTTCAGCATCAGAAATCTGTTCATCGCTGCTGCTGCCTGAAGGCATAACCTGGTGAAGACTTCCTGGTCGTGGTTAGAGAAAGCTTTCTGCTGGAAGGAATCGAACTGGTTTTTGTCATAAATTGAAATTGCGCCCATTATTCTGTCATTCTGGCGCAGACACATGGATATAACCGATCTGCTTGGGATCTGGCTGCTGACATAACCCTCCTTGAAGAGATCATTGATAAGCAGGGGGGTATTCTGTACCGATGCTTTAAGGGTAATGGCTTTATCTACTTTGCAAAGAATTTCGGCCTGTTTGCTGCCTTTCAGGGAAAAGGATTCAAGTATTTCAAAACAGTTCATTACTTCGTTGTACAGGCTCAGGATACAGGTTTCAGCTTCGAGGATAAGGCAGGTTTCTGTTACAATCATTTTTGCCAGTTTTCGGATATCGGGTATTTCCGCCAGGTTGAAAGTAGCCTCTGAGAGGGCTGAATACTTTACTGAATCGAGCCATACGGTATTGAGAGCGGCGTTTTTACTCAATTCCTGCTCAAGCATTTTGCCGATTTTAGCCAGTACCTCACTTTCAGTACTTAGCTCCCGTTTGTCTGAATGAAGGTAAAGCATTATAAGCCCCGATATTTCTCCATTCTGGAAAAGGGGCTGGGCAACAAACCATTTCCTGTTGCGGGAGTCTCCGGCATGAGTACTGAACGTAAAGGAGTCTTTGCACCTCATCATTCTTCCGGTGAAAAAATCGTTTAATTTTACCTTCCCAAACCCGATCCTGTTGATATCAAATGAGCTTGATGCCTGAACTAGGAACCGTCCGGAATCTTTGTCATACCAATAAATATTGCAGATCTTTCCCCGGAAACTGTTGGCTATCTTCATTAATAGAAGATTCAATTTCTCCCCCAGAGGGAAGTCTAGATCGAGAATCTCCCGTGCCCCAAGCAAAACTGACTGTGTAAATGCCTCCTTTTTAATCTTCTGGTCTCTGATTATTCCTGCTGCGAAACCTGCAATTTTCATCGCAAACCGAAGATCCTCGGGATCGAAATGTCTCTCCGGCCTCTGACTGTTAATATTCAGGACACCAATGACCGTTTCATCAGAAACAAGCGGACAGGAGATAGCGGACACCAGGTCGGATCTCTCCCTGGTTTTTCCCCTTATGAGCAGCGGTTTTCCGGTACTTACTACTTTCCAGGCGATTCCTTTCCGGATGTTTCTCAACCGGGCAGTTTCTTTGTATTTAAGGCTGCGGACAGTCTCTATTGAGAGTGCTCCGCTTTTTTTATCTATTAACATTATGGAGCCGGAATCGGCCTGAAGAGATTCGATCGCAAGTGCAAGGATGTGGTTTGTCAGGTCCTGGCCGCATAAAGAGAGGAAAGATGAATACCGGAGCTCCTGGAGGCTGTTGAGGACTCTGGAGCGGAAGAATGGATCGGTGCTGCTACTATGTTCTGTGATATCGGTACGGAACAGAAGTTCTGCACTTAAATCGCTCAGGACTTCAATATCCGGGAGGTATTGTCTCTTAATGATGTCAGGCAGAGATTGATCTGTCGAGGCATTTATAAGCAGGTCAAGACCTGGAAGACCTGACAGCATCATCAGGGATTCCCTTTCCGGGTCCAGACATTTTACAAATTCAAACCTCTGAAGACAGCTTAGTTTCTGGCGTATTCGCTCTGTTTCCTCATCACTGCCAACAATTGCTGTTCTAAGTATTTTCTCCGTCACAGCGGATCTCCTTGCGAATATTACGCAACTGCAGTGCCCTGTCTATCTTATTAGTAATTATAATATCGACTACAGGATCATCAAGAAACATCTTTAAAGCCATTGAGTCATCCACTGTCCAGACCGCTATCGATTTGCCTCCCCTTTTTTGAGAAGAGAAGAAATCATGATTTGAGGTTAACAGGCTTTCACGGGGACAGAGGATGTCAAAAGTAATCTCAGTTACTGTATTACTAAGGGTCTCAAATAGAAAACCTGTTTGTAATTCTGAGTTGATGTTTTTTATTGAAAGGAGAATTTCCGGTTGAAATGAGGTAAAGATGCATTTTCCGGGATCAGTGTTCTTGTAAACAATATCGAGTACTTCCCGCTCACAGTTTTTTTCCTTAAACTCAATAACCAGGCCGGTTTTTCCTGAAAGAGCCTTGATTACCTGCTCGATGTCAGGCACCTGGAAACCGATTTCAGAAGAGATACTGCGGAGCTTGTCAAAAGAGATCTCGCTCAGCAGATACTCCTTATTATTAAACAGGATGAATGGATCGTGGTGAGCAACGAGAACACCATCGGCGGTTCGCCTGATATCGAACTCCACCATGTCTGCCCCTAAAGTGACTGCTTTGGCAAAGGAGTCGATAGTGTTTTCCTGGAAAAAGTATGGAGCACCCCTGTGTGCGACAAGGATTTTTGAGTTTTGGATCATGATCTGAGAAGAAACTCCATAAGAAGTCTGACACCAAAACCGGTTCCATACTGAGGAATTTCACCGCGAGCCTGTCCCTCATTGAATGCAGTTCCGGCAATGTCAATGTGTGCCCAGGGAGTGTCTCCGATAAATTCCTTGATAAATGCCGCGCCGGTGATGGAACTGGCATAGCCTTTTTTGAATTTGGAAAGATTCCTCAGATCACTCAGGTCACCTTTGATCGAATCGCAATACTCCTTATACATCGGGAATCTCCACAATCTCTCTCCTGTATGTTCGCCGCATTTAAAAAGCAGATCTGCCAGCTTATCATCATTTGAGAAAAGGCCTGCGACAAGTTCACCCAAAGCAAACAAAATACCACCGGTTAAAGTAGCAAGATCAACCAGACGGTCAGGTTTACATGTTTCGTTGCAGTAGGCAACCGCATCTGCAAGCACCAGCCTTCCCTCAGCGTCAGTACTGTTGATCTCCACGGTTTTACCCAGGTATGATTTGTAAATGTCTCCCGGGAAAAATGCGTTCTCGCCAATAGCATTGTGCGCAGCGCCTATAACCCCGATTACATTAACAGCAGGTTTCAGCTCGGAGAGCACTTTCATTGTAGCCAGAACCGTAGCTGCCCCGGCCATATCCATGCGCATCGCCTCAATATGTCCAGTGGGCTTGAGGTTCTGTCCGCCTGAATCGAAAGTGATTCCTTTTCCCGCAATAGCGGTTTTAAACTTTGATTTGGGATTACCTTTATATTCCATTAATATGAGTCTTGGTGGAAATGGCGAACCCTGACCGACTGCATAGATCAGATTGAGTCCCTTCTGTTTCAATTCCTTTTCATTTAGAACGGTTACCTTCAATTTTCCGGGTTGGCTGAGGCTCAGGGCTTCTTTGGCGAGTTTTTCCGGGGTAATCTCCGATGCGTTGCTGTTAACCAGGTCGCGGGCATAATTGACCCCTTTACAGATTGCCTCTGTCTGCTTAAGGCTTGAAGCACTGAGGTCTCCGATCACTTCGACTGTTTTAATGGAATGTGCCTTTTCGCTCTTATAGCGGCAGAATGAATAAGCTCCAAGAATCGCCCCTTCTACTGCTGCAGTGCCGGATTCTGATGCCGGGATCTTTACTGAAGGCAGGATTAGTGAAACGGAATCTCTTTTCAGCTCCACTGCTTTACGGATTCCCCGGGCCGATGAGCTTCGTATGATCCGAGTGTTTAAAAGGGCTTTTTCACCCAATCCACAATAGATTATAGTCTTTTTCCCCTCATATCGGACCTCCAGATCACCAGCCTCACCCGCGAAATCTGCTATCCCACGGGTCTGTTCTTTTGTGGTAAAGATAATGTGGGTAGAAAAAGTGGCATTTCTGGAAAGCCTTAGTTTCATGATTGCTCCGATTTAGTAAAAATATGGAAATAAAAGGATTTCCGTGTGTCTTAATACACGTCGGTGGATAAGTGAATACATATATGTATATGTCCGATCCTAATACAAATATATATTTTTACGGTAACCATACTGTCAGAAGGCTTTATCGGAGGATCATTTCACGGTTGTGAAATGCATTTCTCTGAGATTATACTCTCTTTTAGGAATTCCGGTTATAAGTGAAAATTGTATTTGTTTATCCGCACTTTGAAAAGTTTCTCAAGAATAATCCTGATCTCGATAAAGGTCTGATTGATTACTTCCTTGGTGATTTCACCACACCTCCATCTCTGGGTATTCCGATTCTGGCATCACTGACTCCTTCGGAGCACGAAGTGGTTCTGGTTGATGACAACAACGGTGATCCGGTGGATTTTGATATCGATGCCGATCTGGTGGCGATTAACTGCTTTACTCCGCAGGCCACAAGAGCCTTCCAGCTCGCCCAGGGTTACCGTGATCACGGTAAAAAAGTGATAATGGGTGGTTTTTTTCCCTCATTCATGGCTGATGAATGTTTGAAGTATGCTGATTCTGTAAATATCGGTGAAGGTGAACCCACATGGGGACAGATACTTGAAGATGCACGGAATGGAAAACTGCAGAGAATTTATAAAGGCAGGCACAGTTTTGATCTGTCTCAGATGAAAATTCCCAGGAGAGATCTCTTCTACAGCAAACAGGGTTATGACTGGGATGAGGATCTTGTTCAGTTGACACGCGGTTGTATGTACAATTGCGCGATGTGTGCCATACCGGCTCACATGGGCACCAGAATCCGTTTCCGGCCCATCAAAGATGTTGTTGAAGAGATAGCTCAACTGAAATATGAGAATGTTTATCTTGCCGATGACACGCTTTTCTTTCAGCAGAGCAAAATTGCACAGTATGCAAAAGAACTTTTTGAGGCGCTTATTCCGCTGGGGAAGAAATATTTCGTTTCCTCAACCATGGCGCTCAATACCGATAAGGAGTTCCTGGATCTTGCCGCCCGTGCAGGTGTAAAGAATTTCTACTGCACGATGAATGTGGATCCGGTCTCGATCAGGGCCTTGAGCGGAGGTACTCAGGAGCAGACCATGCTCTGTGATCTTGTAAAGATGCTGGAGGACCGCGATATCAGATTCTTCGGCTCCTGTGCTCTTGGCAGGGACTGGGATGATAATTCGATTGCCGACAGGATTTTAAATCTCTTTGATAAAGCTGGTATCCATACTGCCGAATTTTTCATCTTCACACCTTACCCTGGTTCAGTACACTGGGATCGCCTGGTGCGCCAGAAGAGGATAATTGATACAGACTGGTCACACTACAACGGAGCGCATGTGGTCTCACAACCCATGGGCATGTCTGCTGAAGAGCTTTACGGACAGTTTATAAAGGTCTGGAATGAATTCTTCCGCATGCAGAAGACATCACATGCCGCACATCTGGAACCTGCGACCTGGAAAGAGGGTAAACGGTCTGTTGGTAAACCTCTGGAGAGACAGGGAATCCGCGGACAGGCGGTAATCACCGGTATAGGAGTGCTGAGTCCCATTGGAAACAGCAAGGATGAATTAACGGATGCATTAAAGGCCGGAAAGCACGGGCTGAAACCGGCGACACATTTTGATGCTTCCCATTTCAGGACAGATCTCTGCGGTGAAATAAGGAATTTTGATCCGGAGAAGTTCCTGAGTAAAGAGGAGATAGCATTATACGATGATCCCTATTTCTGGTACGCCATTAGCGCCGCACGTTCGGCTCTTGCTGATGCCAATCTGACGATTGACAAACTTAATAGTTCCGAAATAGCGCTCGTGCTGGGCACCTGCAATGGCGGACTGCGTTCAGCAGAAGAAGAGTACAAGTGGATTCATAAGAAGAGCGAAAAGCCGTTTGATGAAAAAATGAATCTGATGGCACAGTATTATGGATTCGGAAAGGCTCTGGCGAACGCCCTTGGGTTAACTTCAGATGTGTGGATTGTCACTACTGCCTGCTCGTCAACAACTGCTGCTCTGGGACTGGCGCAGACTCTCATAAATCGCGGGTATTTCAAGACAGTGCTGGCAGGCGGGTCCGATTCGCTGTGTGTAGCAAATGTATCCGGTTTTAACGGGCTCAAAGCAATCTCTACAACCCGCATCTCTCCCTTTTCCATTCCTGCGGGACTAAATATCGGTGAGGCATCATGTTTCTGGGTGATAGAGGAGATGGAGCAGGCGCTGCATCGCAACGCAAGGTGCCTTGGAAAACTGGTCGGGCATGCCACATCCTGTGATGCGTATCATCCAACATCTCCTGATCCCAGAGGTGAGGGAGTCTGCCGGACACTGAAAGCTGCTCTTGACGATGCGGGAATGGAGATTGAAAGTATCGGATGTATAAATGCGCATGGAACCGGTACTGAAGCAAATGACAGGGCTGAATCAAAGGGAATTTCGAAGTTTATTGGTGATAAGCCTGTTCCGGTCACTTCTACCAAATCTTTTTTTGGCCACTGTATGGGGACAACCGGAATTTTAGAGGCGACCTGCAATCTCTTAGCGATGAATAATGGTTTTATTCCTCCTACATTGAATTTCTCCGAAGCCCGTCCGGGATGTACGCTGGATTATGTGCCAAATGTTCCACGTGAGAAGGAATACGAGGCATTCATGTCTGCAAACTATGCTTTCGGCGGGAACAATGCAGCAGTTGTGATATCCAAATGGGATACTCCAATAAAGGCGCGTGAGATCAGACCGGAACGGGTATTTATAACAGGTGTCGGAGCGGTCAGTTCCCTCGGTGTCAAAGCAAGTGTCAATCTCACGGCTCTGAGAGAAAACAGGGTCGGAACCGGTCCGGTTTCGCGTCTGAAACTTCCCTCTTTTGAATCGAAACTTGCCGGGCTTGTACCTGAATTCCGGGCAGATGAAATCGACAGACGTCTTGATTTTTCAGGTATGAATCTGATCAGCACTTATGCCACTGCGGCTTCAGCCGATGCGCTTGCGAATGCAAAATTCCGTGTCAGACCCGCAATAGCGGAAAATGTGGGAATAGTGATGGGTATCTGCAACGGATCATCTGAAGCCGAGCACATGAACAGTGTGTTTTCAACTCCTGATTACTCGCCTGACATAAACTGTTTCTCAAATATTACTGCAAACTCTACCGCTGGCTGGGTTGCAAATGCGCTGTGTCTCAAAGGGATAAACATGACTCTCGCTCCGGGACATCATGCCGGACTTCAGAGCCTCTCTTATGCTTTTGACATGCTGGCTTTGAATCGTGCCAGGGCCATTATTGCCGCGGCATCAGACGAGGTGTATGCCCAGACATATTATAATTACAAACGGATCGGATATCTTTACAGTGGAGACCAGGAAGCAAATTACCGCATTTACCCTGAAGAGCTCAGGCGAAAGGTGATAGGTGAGGGATCGACGGCCCTGGTACTGGAGACTTTGTCGTCTGTTAAGGAACGCGAAATACCTGTGCTGGCTGAAATCCTTGGTTATGGAATGGCAATGGATACCTGCGGGTTCCAGAACCAGTGTCTGGGTAGTGAAGGTCTGGTGAGGGCAGTTGAAAAGGCTTTGAAAAGAAGCGGAGTCTCCTCAGACCAGATCGGGCTTGCGGTCTGGGCACCCCAGGGCAATGCTCAGGATCTGAAGGTGCTCAGAGCACTTGAAAGCGTAATGGGGGAGAGATGGAGTGATCTTCCCATGGCTGCTACATCGCTTAACACAGGATACATCGAATCCGCTTCTATTCTTCACAGTCTTGGACTTGTGCTTTACTCTCTGAATGAGAATGAACCTCTCTGGGCTCAGAGGACCGGCCTGGATTACATTGACAATAGAAAACTGAAGGAACATCCCCGTTATATCCTCGCCCTTGGCAGCAGCGATGTGGGGTATAACTTCGCTGTTGTAGTTGCCTGTGGTGAAGGTATGGAGGGCTGGTGAGAAAGAGGGTAGTGATTACCGGCATGGGTGTAATCTGCAGTGCCGGAAGAGGAGTCGATGAGTTCAGGAAATCCCTTATAGCCGGAAAGACCTGTATCAGCAGGGTTGAAGATCCCCGGATTGCCCATTTCGGGCCTCAATTTGCCGGTCTGGTCGGGGAAATCGATTCTCCTGAACCGGGAGAATCCGCCTTTTCCGCAGAAGACAGATTTGTAAAGCTGGCGTATATAGCCGCTTCTGAAGCACTGAGACAATCAGGAGTTGCTCTGAGCGGAAGAGAGAGGACAGGCCTTGTTCTGGGCACCTGTTCAGGCCCCATGCTTACAATCGAAGAACTTTACCTGCAAGAGATAAATGGCTCCAACTCCTGCTCCGAAGACCTTTTATTTAAAAAACAGTACTACAGCGCTGCAATGCTTCTGGCCTCAGCGTTTGGAGTAAAAGGGTCGGTGTTGACTGTTACCACAGCCTGCTCCGCTTTTAACGCAGCCATTGCTGCTGCCGGAGACCTGATAAGGTGCGGGATACTGGATACAGCTCTTGTTGGAGG
>DAOTAZ010000117.1:0-4320 GCA_035382965.1 Chitinispirillaceae bacterium
CTTGACCGGGCAGGAGAATACTACACTCCGGCCAGGGCGATTGAGTGTTTGCAGAACGGGGAAGTGGTAATAATCGCGGGGGGAACCGGCAATCCATTTTTCACGACAGATACCGCTGCAGCGCTGCGCTGCGCTGAGATAGGCGGTGAAGTGATTCTGAAGGCAACCAAAGTAGATGGTATTTACGACAGCGATCCTTTTAAGAACCCTTCAGCGGTACGGTTCAGCAGCATAACTCATGCTGAAGCGCTGGCAAAGGGGTTGAAGGTGATGGATGCGACAGCCTTTTCATTCTGTCAGGAGAACTCAATTCCGATTATCATCTTCAAGCTGCTTGAACATGGAAATCTCCGCAAATGTATAGAGGGTCAGGCTGTGGGATCAATTATCAAAACAGGAGAACAGGCATGAGTGCTTTGGATTCTATTCAGTCGGAAACTAATCAGAGAATGCAGAAGACAATTGAAAGCCTGAAAAAAGATCTTTCAAGGATAAGGGCAGGAAGAGCCAGTCCGGCACTTCTCGATGGTTTGACAGTTGATTATTATGGTTCTCCCATGCCTGTCAATCAGGTCGCAAATATCTCAGTTCCTGATGCCAGGATGATAGTTATCCAGCCCTGGGAGAAAAAGATGCTTACTGCGATTGAGAAAGCGATCCAGACATCTGATCTGGGACTCAATCCTCAGAATGACGGTAACCTTATTCGCCTTCCGATACCTCCTCTTTCAGAGGAGCGTCGCAGGGATCTTTTCAAGAACTGCAAGAAAGTCGCAGAGGAAAGCAAAGTTGGAATCAGGAATATCAGGCGTGATTCCAATGAAAAATTGAAAAAGGCCGAGAAGGACAAGGAAATTACTCAGGATGAATCAAAGAAGGGGCTTGATGAGATCCAGAAGCTTACGGATAAGTTTATAAAAACGGTTGATGATCTGCTTGCCAACAAAGAAAAAGAGATCATGGAGGTCTGATCAGAGACCTCGATTTATTAATTGAGTGGTTTTCCTGATTTCAATAGAGAATTAAGATTCCGATCAGTTTAAAAAAAGGTCTCTCTGATTTTATATCATCAGAGAGACCTGATTAATTTGATAAAAATTATTCTCCTGATTTAGGTGGAGAATAAGAATTTTGTACTCATAAGTGTTATCAGAAATATGTTCTCATAAAGCCCGGATATTTCTGATACAAACTCCAAATATCCGCTTCATTTCTTCTATTTCCCGCAGAAAGTATATTTAACAGGATTTCTACAGTTTAATATAGGGAGCAGAAATCTCTTGTCGGGAGCCGGTTTTTTATGAACCGCAAATTCTCTCTATGCAGGCTTGTGGAAGATCATTTAAATATTAATCGACCTCATACCGAAAGCTTAGTGGCTCATAGTCCCGTTAAATGGCGGGAAATTTACACATAATGAATATTCCCACACATATTGGAATTATAATGGATGGAAATGGGAGGTGGGCGCGTCAACGCGGCCTTCCCAGGTCTGCCGGTCATCGTGCCGGTACTGATGCTACCCGGGAGATAGTCAGAGCTTGCGGAGAACTGGGTGTTTCATATCTGACCACCTATGTGTTCTCTGCGGAAAACTGGGGGCGTCCAAGCTCAGAGGTTTCTATGCTGATGGATCTTCTGGTGGAGATGACTAAAAAAGAGATAGCTAATCTGAATGCAAATAATGTGCGGTTAAGGGCAATCGGTGATCTCTCACGTGTTCCTCCAAAAACCCGTCAGGTGCTCCTTAATGGTATTGAGGAGACAAAGAAAAATACCGGGCTGAATTTAAACCTGGCCATAAGCTATGGGGGACGTTCTGAAATAGTAAATGCAGCACGGGAATTTGCCAGGAAAGCCGCGGAAGACCCCTCTTTGATTGACCGCCTCGATGAGGCATCGTTCCGGGAGTTTCTCTATACAAAAGACATTCCTGATCCTGAACTGATAATACGTACTGGGGGGGATAAGAGGATCTCCAATTTTCTGCTCTGGCAGTCGGCCTATTCTGAGCTTTATATCACTGATGTGTTGTGGCCGGATTTTAATAAAGAATGTCTGATAGAAGCTATTGAGGATTTTTCCAGACGGGATCGCAGATTTGGGAAGGTGAAGGAGTCATGAGATTCTCAGACCTGGGTAAACGCCTTTTATTTGTGTTGTGGGCGGCTCCGCTGGGGTGGTGGATTATAAACTCCAACATATCAATTATTCCCAGGAGCATAGCTTCAGTATATCCTGGTCAGGCTGCTGTAGTTGTTCTTGTATTGATGGCCTGTTTTGAATATACCAGGATGCTTAGGATATTCTATCCCCACAACGCATTCTGGTTTGGGTATATCTGGCTGGTTTCTTATTTTGTTCTTTACTTTGACAAAGAGAATATTATTCCTTCCGACCTGAGCATCTACACTCTTCTGATGCTTGTAGCACTTGAGGCTTTTATCTGGGGAAAGAGAAACCAGAGAAAACGCTGGGTAAGGGCCAGTCTGTTTTTCAGTGGAATAGCCTTTCTCTACATTGCGGGGACCTCTCTTTTAAGTCTGTACAGGGAGCCTTTCCAGTCTCTTTTTCCACCCAGGTTTGGGGCCCAGATGCTTTCGCAGTTGGGAATAGTCACAGTGATCGCTTCGATTTTCATGTGCGATTCTGCGGCTTACATTTTCGGTTCATTATGGGGGAAGACCCATTTCAGCAGTATCAGTCCAAAGAAGACAGTAGAGGGGAGTATAGCGGGTCTGCTTGCTGCCATATTAGTGAGCGGGGCAGGCTGGTGGTATCTTGCCAATCCCATGTATCCACGCTGGTTGGGGATAGTGCTTGGAATTTTAATCGGAGTTTTTGCACAGATTGGGGATCTTCTGGTCTCACTCATGAAGAGATATTTCCGGGTGAAAGATGCATCCGATATGATTCCCGGACATGGTGGAATTCTTGACAGATTTGATTCGGTTTTTTTCACCGCACCGGTTCTTTCGCTTTTTTCTTACACGGTAAGCAGGTTTTTCGGGTAAAATGGGTTTACAATCAAGAATATTGCTTTTGGGCTCCACTGGCTCAATCGGGACTTCTGCTCTTAATTGTATAAGAAGGTTCGGGGATAGATTCAGGGTTAGCGGTCTTGCGGCCGGAAGGAATATAGATAAATTTATCTCTCAGATACGCGAATTCAATCCACAGATGGTGTATATCGGCGATCCTGCCGGAGCGGATAAGATAAGGAACGAGTTTGGCGGGAAGTTGAGGATATGCGGCAGTCTTGAGGAACTGGTCAGGGAAAACGAGTGTGAAATAGTGCTTAACGCCCTGGTGGGTGCGGTGGGATTCAGGCCTACGGTGATAGCACTTGAGCTCGGCAGGAGAGTGGCTCTGGCCAACAAGGAGAGTCTGGTAATCGGTGGAGACTACATAAACAGTCTGCTTGATCAGGGAAAGGGTGAGCTTGTACCTGTTGACAGTGAACATAGTGCTATTCTTCAGTGTATGCACGGAGTAAAAGATTCCACTGTTGAATCGATTATCCTTACCGCATCCGGTGGACCTTTTCGTAATCTGCCTGCCGGGAGTTTCGATTCTATCACTCCGGCTCAGGCGTTGAGTCATCCGACCTGGTCAATGGGTCCCAAGATTACTATCGATTCATCGACGCTAATGAATAAGGGTTTTGAGGTAATAGAGGCGCATCATCTCTTTTCGCTTCCATATTCACGATTACGGGTCTGGATTCATCCACAGTCGATCATCCATTCCCTTGTGGAATTTCATGATGGGGCGATAATGGCGCAGTTGGGGCTTCCTGATATGGAGCTTCCAATCCAGTTTGCACTCAGTTATCCGGAGAGGCTTCCGATGGGAGGGAAGCGTTTATCGCTTCCTGAGATCGGGCGGCTGGAATTTTCTGATCCCGATCTTGATCGTTTCCCCTGCTTGCGTATTTGTATTGAGGCTGGAAAGGCCGGGGGAACGGCACCTGCAGTGGTGAATGCGGCTAATGAGGTCGCAGTTGCGGCTTTTCTGGATGGAAAGATCTCCTTTAATCAGATTTCCGAAATAGTGGCATATTCATTGCAAACCTGTAAACCTGAACGTGCTGACTCCTGCGAGGTGATTGAGGAAGTAGACAGAAGAGTTCGCGGAAGTATATTAAACCAATTTTTAAAAGGTAAACGATGACAGCTATACTATCGATAATTCTGGGTTTACTTGTATTAGGGATTCTAGTTTTCATTCATGAGCTTGGTCACTTTCTGATGGCCAAGTGGTTTGGGTTCAATGTCCTTGCATTTTCTCTGGGATTTGGTAAACCTATTCTAAAGAAGA
>DAOTAZ010000117.1:4330-9350 GCA_035382965.1 Chitinispirillaceae bacterium
AGTTCGATTCCGTTTGGCGGATATGTGAAGATGGAGGGTGAGAATCCGGAGGAACCGAGAAAAGGCAGTCCTGGTGAATTCTCCTCGAAACCTGTTTATCAGCGTGCACTGGTGGCAATAGCCGGGCCTGCAGCGAATTTTATCTCGGCGATTTTCATGTTGTGGATAGTTTTCATGTGGGGTATTGATAAGCCGACCTATTATGATCGTCCCATTATTGGTGCTGTAAAAGACAGTTCAGTTGCTGAAAGTGCGGGGCTTCTGGCTGGAGACAGTATTATTTCTATCAATAAAAAGAGTGTGAGTTCCTGGGAAGAAATTGAAGGCTCCTTCGCCCAGCAGGAACAGGAATACACAATTGTTTACAGCAGGGATGGCGAGCAGAAAACAGCAATGCTCAGGATGGAAAACAGTGATGGGTCGATTCCAGAGAATCCCACCGGGGGAGTGCTCCCAGCGTTACCGGCAATTGTTGCAGAAGTAAACAGCGGATCATCTGCTGAAGAGGCAGGGATGAGGGCAGGAGACACTGTTCTTTTCATTAATGGACAAAAGATCTTTTCCTGGTTTCAGTTGATGGACATTATATCAGAGAACAAAGAGGGCAATCCACTTCTCTTTGTAGTAAAAAGGGGTGAGGAAACAGTCACGATGCAGATTACGCCCAGATTTGACAAGCAGACCGGACGCAATCTGATCGGAGTAAGGGTAAGTGAGGGTGAGGTCAGGAGAGTAAGGTATGCTCCCGGGGCAGCTTTTCAAAAGGGATTGGAAAAGAGTTGGGAGTATACCACAATGATATTTGATGTAATCGGAAAAATGGCATCCCGGAAAGTTTCCGCGAATAATCTCAGCGGGCCTCTGGGGATAATTCCTGTTTCCGGTTTTCTTGCACTTCAGGGGATCTCACAGATACTTAATTTCATGGCACTTATAGGGATAAATCTTGCAGTACTCAATCTGCTTCCACTGGTAATCACCGATGGTGGTTTACTTTTGTTCCTGCTGATCGAAGCAATCCGCAGGAAACCTTTACAGGTAAAAACGCAGATGGTTATTAACAAGATTGCCATTGCATTTTTTCTGTTGCTTTTCCTGTTTGTTACCATAAATGATGTAAAGCGGATACCGGATTATTTGCGCCTGTTCGGCAGGTAGTATCAGACTGGACAATCCGGTTCAGCCCTGTAAAGATCAGGTAACCTTTCTGGGCTTCTCAGGACTTTTCCTTCCGAAAAGGAAATAAGAAACTGGCCCTGCGAAATCGATGAAGGAGATCAGTACCCACTTTAGTTTTCTGCCTTTTATTTCGGAAGAGGGTCTTCTTGCTATGTCAATAAGAGCACTGGCAAGAAGAATGACCTGCAGTATAGTTAAAAAGATTATTCCTTTTTTCTGCATAAGACTGAAATCATGCCAGTGCTTTTTCCTCTTCATCAGGATCTCCTTTAATTAGCTGGTACCAGAATAAAAAGAAGAGCAAGTGTGATTATCTGCACAATCCATCCCAGGATGCAGACCATAACAGCTCTCACAGTGCTAGTATAATCTAATGCCTGTCGTACTGCAACTACCATAGCAATAAGTGACCAGACAGAAGCGATAGCGAAGACAACTGCCCCCAGGACAGGAATCAAACCAAGAATTCTGATTACCCCGGGGGAGCTTGAGAAGCCGATTGTACGGAGCAGTTGTCCCAGATCTGCCTCTGTTTGAGCTTCAGGCAGGAGTTTTGTTCCAATAAAAAAAGTGAGAAATGACCAGATAAACCAGCTTATCAGTGCGGCGAGAGTCCCGATTACAATTCCTGATGGGCCGCGCTCAGGGATTGTTCCGATTCCGGCAGCGATACTGGATATGAGGATTACTGTCATTGCCGGCAGCAGTGCATCAGTATAGGCTTCGACCTCCTCATAAAGAGAGGAATCGAGTTTTGCTGCTCTTATCATCTGGTTAAAAATCTGTATCATTGCTGGATCTCGTCTGTTAATGATGCTTCGAGGGATATCGGAACCGACAGGGCTTTTGAGACCGGGCATGTGTCTTTAGCTTTCAGGGCTTGTTGCATGAAGATTTCTTTTGTGATTCCGGGTACAACGGCTTCAGTGTAACGTTCGATCTTCGTGATGGTATACCCATCGTTTTGTTTTTCTATATGTACTTTTGAGCGTGAATGAATCTTTTCAGCGGTAAAACCGCTCTGAGCTAACAGGTGGGCGAACTGCATTGAGAAACATCCTGCATGAGCTGCCCCTATCAGTTCCTCGGGATTGGTTCCAGGTTCATCCTGGAATCGCATTGCTGCATTATATGGGCTGTTGAAGAGGCCGCTTTTTACTCTTATGGTTCCATGTCCTCCCATCAGTGTTCCTTCCCAAAAAGATTCTCCGGTTTTTGCAGACATTAATTACCTCCAGGAATGGTTAAAAGATGATTGTGAGGGTCAGATTCAACCAGATGATCATGTATCAACATGTGTGCCATATGGTATTCGATTTGGAAGTTGAGAGCTACTGAAAGCGGGGGAGGAGATGCGGAAGGATTCCTCCCGGTATAACGGATTTTGAGGTTTTTGCAGCGTTGTTTTATCCTTTTCTCTTTATCAGTTTGAAAAAAGTGCTGTCTTCACCACTGGCCTTTTTCTTCTGATATAGAAATGCAAGGTGATTTTCTTCGAATTTATCGAAACATTGATCACAATTGACCTCCTGAAGTACATCCTCTCCACTGCCTCCGGGAAAATCTATTCTTAGAATACCGGGATCATTCTGATTTCCGGTGCCTCTGACCCGGGTCAGATGACCTCCATGCTGCTCAACCCAGGTTTTAATCACTTTATGATCTGTGGTAATTTTCGATACGGTTTTAGCCATATTATCACCTCCCTATGTTAAAGGGCAATTCCTTTTCCAGCTAATTGCTGTCTATGATTTGGTTTTAGGAAAGATTATGAGTGATTTCAATAATTGAAAAGAATTGAATAAGCAGAAGATATTTTAATCTGGATTTTTGGCCATCTTTTACTATTGAGACATGCTGAGGTTTACGATGGAATAAGGTAGAGTCATTGTATTATTAAACTATTGTGCGTTTTTGTGCTACTAAGTGGGTGGGGGTGTTATGAAATTATACAAAAATAAAACGTCAGTGTTGGTTGTCTGGGCGGTATTGTTCTATTGCTTCCCAGTATTAGCCGTTAAAATAAACGGTGTAGTGGTAAACGGGGAAGATTCCAGGGTCCCGGTGGCCAATGCTTTGGTGTCTGTGGGGCATTCCTCTGTGAGAACCACTACAGATTCGGAAGGAAAGTTTTCTCTTGAGGTTTCAGAGCTGTCTGCCGGCACTCTGATAAATTCTGCAGGGATGATGAGGATTCGTTTTCTGGGAAATCAGAGGCTTTTTGACTTCAGTCAGGCTGAGGCAGTGGAGCGTTTTTCGATTTTCAGGCTTGATGGATCGGTTGTTTTCAGGGCTGATCTGGGAGCAGGAAAGAGGATAGTCAGGATTCCTGCCATTTCCAAGGGTCTTTATCTGGTCAGGTTTTCATCCGGTCAAAGGCAGATTACAAAAACCTGGATCATGTCCGGGAGCAACAGTATGTTTGAGTGTATTATGCCCAGTGCAATTGCCAGAAGGAGCGCTGCGGTTGGTAATGTAAAACTTCTGTTCAGGCACGATGAGTATTACCCTCTGGATTTTGAAACTTACGGTACGACTGAAGGCTTACTGATAGGGATGCGTCCTGACCCAAGGGCATACGTTTTTGACCCGATGCAGGTGCATTCTTACCATTTTACGATCAGTAAGGAAGATTCTATCAAAATGGAAAAAAGAGCGCGTTGGGAGGACTATATCCCTGCAGAGATGCAGTTTAACGGTAAATCCTATGGAACTGTAGGATTCCGGTACAAGGGATCAACTTACTCATTGCCTAATTGCTTCGATATTCAGGGGAACCGAGAGGACAAACCGGTGTGCAAAAAGATCTCCTTTAAGGTGAAATTCAATAAATTTGTTGATACCACCCGTTTTTATCTCATGAAGGAACTCAATCTGCACTCGATGTCTGCGGATGATAGCAAGATGCATGATATGCTCTCCTATGAGATGTTTCGGAAAATGGGTATTTACAGTCCCAGGACTGCATACATTAAAGTTTACATAAATAATGTTTTTCAGGGACTCTTTGTGGCTGTAGAGTCTATTGACGGCAGGTTTACAAAATCAAGATGGCCTGAATATGGCGACGGGAATCTTTACAAAGAAGCCTGGCCCAGAACCACCGATATCAATTACTATTTGATTCTTTTGAAAACCAACAACGGTTTTGGTGAAACCCCTGATGCTACCGGGATGGTTTCTTTTTTTAATGCTATCAATAGTTCTACTCAACAGAATTTCGTCCAGAACATCTCTCCTTTTATAGATCTTGATTACTGGGTGAACTATATTGTAGTTGACAGAGCTATTAACAACTGGGATGGGATAATGGCCTGGTATGGCAGTAATACTTCAAATGCGGGTAACCACAATTACTTCATATACGAGGAGGAGAATCCCGGAGGTAAATGCTGGATAATCCCCTGGGATCTTGACAATACATTCTGGAAAAATGATCCATTTATAGAAGATGCTGATATTCCGAACTGGAACGAAGTTCCTGAGAGCTGTGGTCCGATGAAGGTTTGGGGTACAACAAATGTTATTCCTCCAGGTTGTGATAAATTGACCTCTCTGATTGCTGCCACTCAGTGGAATAAATTTGTAAAAGCAGGGGAAGATTTTCTTGCGACATGGTTCCGGTCTGATTCCTTGCAGGATAAGATTGACAAGTATCAGCAGGTTATATCAGATGTGGTGGAAATAGATCCCGTAGTGGAGAAGAAAACCTGGGAGGCTGAGGTTGAGTCGTTGAGAAAGGATGTAGTGACATTATGCAAGAAATTCGATGATTATATCCATGGGCGCAAAGAGGTGATGGATACATCGGATTATTCGGTTCCATTTGTTGGTAATGGTT
>DAOTAZ010000118.1:0-9341 GCA_035382965.1 Chitinispirillaceae bacterium
CCCGAATGCCTGGCGGATGATTTCGACTTGTTCTTTGAGTCTTGATTTGTTCATTTGAGAATTCGCTCCGGAATTTTGCCAAGAGATAAAAATACTATCTGCCTCCGGCTGGTGAAGTATTAGTAGCAGAGGTGGATAAATTGTCTGAAAAAGCCGGAAAATGAAACTACTGTAAAAAATTCTGCCATTTGCTATAATTATATGGATAAAGAAAAATGAGTACCGAACAGGCTTGCCCGATACTGAGGGTGTCAAGTAGAAACCGGCCCGGTCCGGATCAAGGAAAAGACATGAAAAAAAGAATGTTTCTGATTTTTCCCGCTTTTCTTCTGGCAGGATGTGCTCCCGGAATAGAATTGAGTGTTCTTGTCAGTATGATGGAGGATCAGGAGAACTATTTCAGGAATGAAGTTGTAGCTCCTTTTAAGGAGAAAGAGAAAACCGGACTGACGGCTGTTCATTACAGGAATCCTGACAGCCTTGAATATGAGATGAATAAAGAAACCGGGAAAGTTGCGCTTGTAAAAGTTCCGTTCGATAAGAGCAGATCTTTGATGGAAAAAGGGATTTTCAAACCGCTTGATTCTTTCCTGAGCAAGGAAGAACTTAAGAAGTTTGAGGATGATTACCTGCTGACCTCACTTGGAACCTTTGATGGAAAGATCTGCCTCATACCGAGGAAATTCGAAACGCGTGTGGTAGTTTACAGCAGAAGTAAAGTTGCGGATGCTGTGGGGGCGTGGAGAAAGTACAAGGAAAATATCGATCAGGAGCTAAAAAAGTATAACGGTTTCGGACTTCCGGCAACTTATATCCTTGAGGAGGATGTCAATGAGTGGGATTATTTTGACGTTTTTGTTGCCGGTTGGATCTGGGCTCATACTATCTATGACGGAAAGGTGATGCCGAGGGTGGCACACAGGGGACAGCGCAGCTCCGGAACATCACTTCGCCTCATCGACAGAGTCTTCCAGTTAAAGGGGGATTCCACAGATATTCTCACAATGAGTGGCAACAGTGTTGTGGATGCTTTCATGTGGGAAGCTGTATATGCCGCTTCCGGGGTTTACAATCCCAGGATGTGGGAGAAGCGGTGGAGCAATGAGGATATATGGCAGGGGTTTGCGGACGGGGAAGTGTTTTATTCTTTCATGACCCAGCTTGATTGCTTTTTTCTACATGGTACGGGAAGGGACAATCTTAACGGGTATTTTAAGAACCCTGATGACATGGGGGTTGCAACGATGCCTCAGGGGTGTTCCATCGAACTTGACTCCAGGGGAATGCCTCTGCGGGAAGGGAGCAGATCGATCACAACCGGCGGATGGTGGTGGGGTATTCCTCATGACACGCCTGATCCCAGACTATCCTTTAAAATCGCGACTCATGTGACAAGCACTCCTGTCCAGATCCAGGAGTGCAACCGTTTTGGCATGATTCCGGTTCGTAAGGATATTCTAAGTGACATGACCATGTTATTTGGCGGGGGCTGGATTACAGATGTCTATATTGTTTCCTTCAGGCAGTTGATGAACAATGGGCATACGGTTATCCCCGGTAACCCCTGTTTTGAGCAGATAGCTGCGATTTATCTGGATTGCTGGGATGATCTGGTTATAAACAAAAACTGGTCTTCAGACAAGCAGATACCACAGAGGGGGTATTTGGAAGAGATGATCCGGAATGTATATATACCAAAGGCGCAGAGAATTCTTCGGGTGAATACCTGCAAATCTGAATAGTTTTATTTAACGGTTTACATCAGACTTCATTATGGGAAAGACCGACCCTGTACTTGTCAAACTTCGTACTGCTTTTGACTCTGATCGCGGTAATGTCAGGAAGGCTCTGGATCTGGCTCGTTACTACATTGATCATGGTCATCTAAGGCAGGCCTCAGAGCTTTTCAGGGAAGTACTGAAAGAGAACCCACAGGATTTTAATCTGCTGCTTGAATATGGAAATCTCTGTTTTAAGAAGACAGAACTGGAAGATGCGGCAGGTACTTTCAGGACACTTACAGAGCTTTCTCCTGAGCGTATCGAGGGGTGGAATAACCTGGCGATAGTGCTCATCAGGCAGGGGAAAACCGAAGAGGCCAGACAGTGTGTTAAAAAGGTATTGAAGATCGATCCGGAGCACTCCGGGGCGCTTATCAATCAGGGTAATTTCTATTTCGATGAGGGAGAGTTTCAGAAGGCAGCAGATTGTTTCAGGAGTGTAGTTGAGAAGCATCCGGATTTTTCTGATGCCTGGTTTAACCTCGGTAATACTCTCAATGCCCTTGAAGATTATGCAGGTGCAAAGGGTGCGTTTGAGAAGGCGCTCAGGTATAATCCCGGTTTTACATCAGCAATGAAAAACCTGGGGTTTACGCATGAAAAACTGGGTGAAACAGAAAAAGCTGAACAGTGTTATATCAAGGCAGCCGGGATTAACAGGCTTGATTCCGGTATTCATGTGAATCTGGGGTCGCTTTACATCAGGCAGGGCAGGTATGAAGAGGCAAAGAGGCATTTTTTAAAGGCAGTGCGGCTGGCTCCCAGCAACATTATGGGGTGGACAGGTATCAGGCAGCTTGCTCTTGTCAGGGGTGATTTAAGCACTTTCACCAGATCCACACTGGCGGTTTTACCCCGATTAAGTGATGAGGTTCTGGCTTGCAGTATCGAAATTCTCTATGAATTGAACCAGATTTCAAGAGCTGAAGCGCTTCTTTTCCAGGCTGATCGTATGGGTAAAGATGGAGATCTTCTGGATGTGCAGAGGCTTCTTATCTACAGGCGCAAGGGGATAAACCAGGGCAGGGTAATGGCAATTTACAAACGGCTCTCGGGTATGTCTGATCCTCAGGATCAGGTCTTGAAGGGGCTGGCTCGGTTTTCTCTTGAGAATGGTTCATTCAATTCTGCAATCAGATTTGTGGAAAGGATGAGAAAGCCCGATGATGCATCCCGGGGTATACTCTGGCGTGCGATGCTGGGAAACAGGGAGATCGGGAAGGCAAAAGAGTCCGTGGAAAACTATATTAAAGAAAACCCGGATTATTTCGACAGCTATTTTATCCTTGCCAGAATCGAGGCAGAGAGCGGTAACAGGGCCGATGCAGAGAGAAATCTTATACGGGCTCTTGAAAACGGTTATACTGATCTGGAAGAGATAAACAGCAATCCGGACCTCAAGGAAATCTTTGATTCACTTGCACATCTTAAGGAAGTCTATCAGGATTGCCTTGACAAAACTTAATCTTTGAATTATTTAGTTATAAAGCCCGGAGGTCAGGAAAAATGCGCAGAGTAGATCGTTTACCGGAAACAATATTCGGAGTTGAGAACAGCACTGTAGATTCAAACCGTTTCTATTCGATACTTCTGGATGCCAAAGACAGGAATGCTTCCATGAGCATGTGTGAAATTACCGAGAAGCTTCTGGAGGGAGAAAAGGAGAACGCCAAAATTGCTCTGGAGCAGCTTTGGAATCTCCGTAAAAACATCTTGACAGGTTCAAACAGCAACCTTGACCATTTAATCAGTTTCTACCAGGAGAAAATCGATATACTGAGAGAAAAAGAGGAGAATCTGAAAAGAATCAGCAAGGATTCAAAAAAACTTCTGGAGGAAAAACGGAAGAGAGATGAAGAGATCGCAGAGATAAAACAGCAGATTTCTGAGAGCACAAAGCAGCTCAATGAGCTCACAAGCAAATTAGAATCTCTTAAGAGTAAAGAGCAGGAGCTTGCAGGTCAGGAGCAGAAGCTGAAAGAAGAGATCGACAGAAATGAGAATGCAATTATAAATGGGCTCTACGAGATTGTTTTCTCACATAAGGAGGAAAAGAAAACATCCGAAGAGAAGCTTCCTGTTGAAGCTGCGGAAAAGAAGGATGATGAACCTGAAGAGGAAACTGAGGCGCACATCGAAGTTAAAGATTCTCTGCCGCCTCCCATGGAGCAGAAACCGGCTCTGGAGATAATTGAGGAGAGTAAAAGTGATGCCGCCGAGCCCGCTATTCCTGAGACAAAAGAACAACCTGTCGTAGAGATAGAGATATCGCCTTTCCCTAAATCGGTTGTGAAGACCACAAGCGGGAAGATCATAGGTGAATATTATTATGACGGAAAAGTCTACAAAAATGAACGTCATTATATCTTCAACAGTAAATTTTTCTGTGATCAGCTTTTTCTCAAACACAAAATTCTTAAAAACTGTTTCGAGCAGGTGACCTACTCTGAGATCCTTCAGATGATACAGGATGCCTATAAGAGGATAACAGAAAACAACCGTCTCCACTTTGAAGTCTCCACAAACGAGATTCTCAATGAAAAAACTCTCAAACAGCTCTGGCAGGACATGAGGCTGAAATCTCTGGATGAAGCGGAGTGGTTTATTACAAAGCTGCGTGCGAAAATCGATGCGCTGGGGTCCAATTACAACGCCATGCTTCAGGAACAGATGAAACGGTGCACAGCAAGTTAATTGTCAGGTCTGCAGTTGTTCTGCTTTTTTTTGTTTTTTTTCTGCATGGTGTTTCCGGACAGGTGGAGAATCAGGAGAAATACAGCTCTTCCGATACTGTCCTCAATTCCTCTGTTGATGCAGACAGTTCAGACAGTCTGGCAGGGGGGAAATCCCTTTCGGATAAGCTGAAAGGCCTGGGAAAGGGTCTTTCCGGCATTGTCGCTTTTGTAAAAAAGACAATTCCGGGATCCGGGATTATAGCATGGGTAAAAGTCAGGATCGGTAAGATTATCTTTCTGTGTATCTCCCTTGTGGTCATTTTCTACACAATCAACTTTTATCGTCAGAAAACTGAAAAAACCCGGTTTTTGACAACCACAAGGCTCTCAATTATGGATAAAGAGGTTCAGAGGGCATGCAGGAATATTGAGACCAATTTTGCTGATCCTGAATATTCTGTTAAGAGGCTTTGTGAGGAGCTTGTTACTGGAGAGGCGTTCCTGGAGGCACTGTTTCAGAAGGAACTTGGGATGAGTGTGGGTGAGTTTATCGGGCAGGTAAGGATAAACCACGCCAGAATCCTGTTGAACAAGACTCCTTCCCTGACTCCAGAGGAACTTGCTTTCCGATGCGGGTTCCCGGATGCAGAGGCGTTTTCCAGATCGTTCCGCTCGATTGCAGGTATAGGGTTTTCTGAGTATGTAAAATCTCCGGGTATATCCCAGGCTGAACAGGATCAGAGATGAAAAAGACGGTAATGTTCCTTTTTGCTTTTTTCCTGGCTGCCGGGTGTCCTCTTGCTAAGCAGGACTCATTTGCTGTTTCCGACACAATGGATCTGCTGCTTGAGGGGCTGTCGGCCGGAGATCTGCGCAGTTATCTGAGTGTGAGGAGTGATTCTGTTGAGTTCAGATCAGAGCTTATTACCCGTCATGTGAACCAGAGTGGTGAGGCTGTGCAGGCGAACCGCATTTCTGAGAGAAGGCGTTTTGGTCCTGATGGCTCTCTGGTGGAGGCTTTTCAGGAAGTTTCCAGCCCTGCGGGGAAAAACTTCTGGACGCTTCGCAGGAATTCCAGCGGTGAGTGGGAGTTGACTGTGAATGCCGGAGGGACCGGGAGTAAACGCATTGTCAAGAGTGTGAATGAAAACTGCAATTCAACCATCCAGATTTACAGAGGCATTTTCGGTTCATCTATCAAACCCGGTGATACCTGGGTTGATACTGCTTTTGAACTTATTTCAGGGCAGCACATCCATACCAGAACCACCTGTCGTCAGGTGCCTTCAGAGAAAAACGGGTTCAGGTTTGTCTTTGATACAAGAAGCAGTCTTTATGACAGAAATGAGGTCTGGGAGGTTGACAGAAACGGACATACTCTGCTGCGTGAGGTTTATCCTTTTGTGGCAAAGAGAAAGGGTGAATCCGGCAAAGAGTACAGGACAGCGGACCTGTTTGAAGCGCTATGTATAAAGAAGGAAAGATTAAAGGCGTCGGAGAGGGTTGTCCTGGTCATCGATCCTGACATCCTTCACCCATCAGTAAAGTCATTCTACACCGGAAACGGAGATCGTTTTACACTTCTGGATCAGCCCCGGAAATGTACCGGGAAGGTGGTTGCTGTTTCCGATTCACTGAAGAAGTATACTGTGCCGACCCCCACTATGCAGGTTACACATGAGAAGATTGTCAGTCATGCAAATTCACTCAGGGGAGATGCGGCAAACAGTTGTGAACTGGTCGGCAGGTATAACCGCTATGTATTTGAAAAGCTGGACAAGAAAAACACAGCCACTTTTTCCAGTGCACTTGAGACACTCAATGCAGGATTTGGTGATTGTGGCGAACACGCTGTGCTTCTGGCGGCTCTGTTGAGGGCATCGGGAATACCTGCCAGGGTGGTTCTGGGGATGGTGTATGTTGGGCGAAAAAGCGGGTATTACTATCATGCCTGGGTGATGGCATTTACAGGGGAGTGGGTCTTTGCTGATCCGGCTTTCGGTATTTTTCCGGCTGCTACAGAGAGAATACCTCTTATTATCGATGATACGGGAGAGAGTTCCGTAGATATAGTAAAGCTTATCGGCAGGTTGAAAATTGAGCACGTAAAGGGAAAACAGGGATAAATACTTATTGGGACAGGAGAATCATAAAGCCTTATTTTGCTGCGATGTTTCCCTTGAGATTTCTGACTTCAAACCTTAACTCACCATCTTTTTCAGTTCCCGCTTAAGACCCCATTAATAGAGATCAACGGAATGTAACTTGAGGCGGTTTTTGAATTCCATATGGGCAGTATGTACTGTGTAACTGCATTATGCCGCTGTTCAGTTTGCAATTAATTTATAAGAGAAAGACAAGATATCACTATCTCATTTCCGGTGTACACAAAATGTAAACGGAAATTTCATCTCCTGAGCACTAAAACCATTCTGCAGCACCCGATTAGCTTTATATTGGATATTGAAATAACCCGCCTCCCTTTGACAACACCCTGGGAGCGGAGAAATTGAATCCTTACAAAGACGGGGGAAAGGATATGAATCACCGTATTTTTTTCTGCTTTATTGCTCTAATCGGATTTGTTATCAATGCGCAAAATGTCGATATTAATCTCCGGGGTAGAGTTACTTCCGGAGGAAATGCGGTTGCCGATGCAATAGTTACCCTTATGGGTCAGAATTTAAAGGATACTACCGATAGTAACGGTAATTATTCGATTAAAAAAACTACTGTAGCAGTTCTTCGGTCCATAGTGCCTCAGGCTGAGAAGATTACTTTCAACAAAGGTGTTCTGGAGCTGAGCCTTTTGAAATCCTCACCTTTGAAGACAGAAGTTTTTGATGTAAAGGGAAAACTCCTAAAAAGGGAAGTGCGCCAGAATGCTCCGGCAGGTGTCTACCGTATGAATATCGCTGAGCTTTCCAGTGTATCAAATGTTCTGATTATTACGGCTTCGATTGGTGAAAGAACAATGACCTGCCGTTATCTTCCTTTGCAAAACGGCAATTATCTCTTGAAAACCTCTGATGAAAACATCGTATCGCCGTCAAGTGGCAAACTGGCAAAACTGGCGGCTGTGGTCGATTCGATCAAAGTAGAAAAGGCCGGTTTTAAAACAAAAGTAGTGGCAGTCGAGTTATATGATGCTACTGTCAATATCTCTCTGGAACCATCAGGCAGTGTCTCAGATTTTGTTGAGGATGAGGGGTATGACTGCACAGTAGGTACTCCAAACGGCTCAAATGGAGGCTCTTCTACTGTTTTGCCTGATCCCTTTACCATGTGGAATGGTACACAGGTTAAAACCATGGGAGACTGGCGCTGCCGCCGCCGCGAACTGGTTGTGGAAATTGAGAAACGGATTTTAGGGGAAAAGGCTCCTCCGCCCGCGAAAATTGGCGGCAGTGTGACTGGCAGTATTACAAATACCAGTTATAAGGTCGATGTAACTACCCCTAAGGGAAGTACATCTTTCAGCGGCACAGTAAGTCTGCCGAAAACAGGTTCAGCACCTTACCCGGCGGTAATTGTTGTGGGTGGATTCAACAGCCTGAATTCAGATGTGCTTTCAAGTGAGGGGGTGGCTACAATCAGCTACGATGCCTACTCTATCGCTTCAGAGGCTTCCAACAACTATTCAACCGGAAAGTATTACGATGCGAACCCTGATTATAAGGGAAAAACCGGTGCGCTTGTCGCATGGGCATGGGGTGTCAGCCGTATCATCGATATGCTCGAGAAAAATCCTAATGTGATAGATCCCAAGAAAATAGCCATTCATGGATGTTCCCGTTTTGGGAAAGCAGCTTTTGTGATCGGTGCTTTTGACCAGCGTATCGCTCTGGGTCTTCCTCTGGAGCCGGGTACCGGTGGTCCGGCACCGCTTCGTGCTTTGCCGACACTGGGAGGCCAGTCACTGTCAGGCTGCAATGGAGAAGCCAGTTGGTTTGGTCCCACATCGAAAGACTATTCTTCAAATATGGCTGTTGATATGAGTGATGTAGCTGCTATGTATGCACCTCGAGGCTTGCTGTTAATGGACAACCCGCATATCGACCATTTGTCGTATAAAGCCAATTATCTTGGTTGTGCAGCCGCATATGAGGTGTACAAGGCTATGGGCAGGCAGGATGCATTGTGGTATCTGGGGAGCAGCGGAAATGGCAGTCATTGTGCTTCACGGTCTGAATATGGATCAGCGCTGAGAGCGATGATCCAGAAATTTCTCAAGGGAAATAACAGTGTACAGTCAGGTGGCCTCAATACGCATTCAAACCATGGTAACGTCAATGTAGCAGGGTGGACCAGTTCCTGGAAGAAAGGAACCATTTCCCAATAGTTGTTAAGAGCCGATCAGTCTTAAAGCCTCCGGGAGATTCCGGGGGCTTTTTTTGTTATAGCATTATCCACTTTGGAAATATGTATGGACAAAGATCGGGTGTGTAGCCGGAGGCAGTTTCAGAGAAAAAAATCCGAAGACTTGCTCATGGTCTGCTTATAAGGTATTTTTAACGCTTTGGCAGACATTTACCATCCCGGTCTGTCAGATCCCTCGAAAATTTCGGAGTGTAGCGCAGCCTGGTAGCGCACTTGGTTCGGGACCAAGGTGTCGGAGGTTCAAATCCTCTCACTCCGATTTGCGGTGTAAGGCTGTAAGTGCTTAAAAATAAAGGGCTTACAGCTATTTTTTTATTGTATGGCTTGTAAATTGGCTTGTAAGGTCCGGAGTGACAGAACACAACAAAAATGCCGATTTCAAGCACAAACGTCCCGCAAAATCTCCGCATGATTATCATTGTTAAAATCTCCGTTTGCAGATAGCATTTTATATTGCACTCGAAGAGTGAGGTAAGCAAATGAACGGGAGGCCCTGAAAACAAAA
>DAOTAZ010000119.1:0-4221 GCA_035382965.1 Chitinispirillaceae bacterium
TGCCATGAAAAACCTGGGTATCGAAAAGCCGCATATCGCTGTCGGAGGTCTAAACCCCCACGCCGGAGAAAACGGGCTTTTTGGTGATGAGGAGCCAAAGTTCATCACACCTGCCATAGAACAGGCACAACAGGAAGGAATCGATGCATCAGGGCCATATCCTCCTGATACCATTTTCATGCGGGCTTTTAAGGGCGAGTTTGATGGAGTAGTATCGATGCTACACGATCATGGATTCGTTGCATTGAAATCTCTGGATTTTGAACACGGAGTCAATATTACAACGGGATTACCCATAATCCGTACATCTGTGGGACATGGCACAGCCTTTAATCTCGCGGGAACCGGAAAGGCCTCTACAGAGAGTCTCAGGTCGGCGATGAACGCTGCCTACATGCTTTACAGCAGAGGCAGACGTTCATAACACATCAATTCAGAAATCGATCAATTCGACATCGAAAACAAGTATGGCATTGGGCGGTATAGGGCCATAGCCTGAAGGACCATACCCCAGTTCAGGCGGAATTATCAGAGTTCTCTGTTCTCCTTTTTTCATATCCAGCAAAGCCTCATCCCATCCCGGAATCACCATTCCCGTTCCAACATTAAATTCCAGTGGAGTACCGCGATCCCTTGAACTGTCAAACTTCCTGCCATCCATTAATGTTCCGGTGTAATGTACTTTTACCTTTGTTCCTGAGGCTGGTTTGGCCCCCTGCCCCTCTTTAACCACAATGTAGTTCAGACCACTCTGGGTCTTTATAGCATTGGGATATTTCTGACTTATCGCAGTCTGAATGCGCTCTTTTTCTGCTTCTTTATTTTTTTTCACCAAGGTATCAAATGTCTCCTGATCAGCTTTAAATTCACTTGCCTTCTTCCCTACTCTGAGAATCTTCACTGATTCGATCTTGTCACCAACCTCTATCTTTTTCACAACATCCATTCCCTCAATGACTCTGCCGAAAACTGAGTGGCGGTTATCGAGGTGAGGAGTGGCAGCGAGGGTAATAAAGAACTGACTTCCGTTGGTACCTGGTCCTGCATTGGCCATCGAAAGTATCCCCTCAGAGTCGTGTTTGAGATCAGGGCTGAACTCATCCGGAAACTGGTATCCCGGTCCGCCTCTGCCATCTCCATTTGGATCACCACCCTGAATTACAAAGCCCGGAACGACTCTGTGGAATGTCAGGCCATCATAATATTTAATCTTTCCCCGTGAAGACTTGATCGTGCCCTCAGAGAGCCCTACAAAATTAGCCACGGTTAAGGGTGCCTTCTGGTACTCCAGTGCCAGAACTATTTTTCCCTTTGAGGTTTTTAATTCAGCATACAGTCCTTCAGGATAATTTGAAGAACATGAGAGTGCGGTGCTTACTAATATCAAAGCTGTTAATCCTTTCATAAGTTGAGAACCTCCCTGATCAATCCCAATCAAGTGGTGATTTCATCTGCTCCGGTAATCCCTCTTCCGGAGATTCTTTGGCTTTCTTGAAGTTTGCCTCAATTTCTGTTTTCCTCTTTTTTTCCTCCTCTTTGGCTTTCTGGAACTTCTCGTCCCAGGCGGTTCCTTTGTTGCGATTCTTTAAAAAGTCTTCGAAACTGGTCTTTTGCTGATCGATAGTTTTATGGTCAACCACCTTACCACTGGCCGGATCGATCCAGAGGGTTCCCTTACACATTGGACATTTTACCTCAAAAAGACTCATATATTTACCCCTGTGATAATTATTTGAATCAATTAAATATAGTATGTGCTTTGGTAGCTGTTTTATTGAGTCACAATTCAGAGAAGATCCTCTATTTCACCATTACCCCAAAGTGGCCCGGTTTTTGGTTCCCTGAATAACAAAAGGGACGCTTGCAGGGGAAAGCATGTATTACATTGCTGATGGAATTAAAATCAATTATTATAATACAGAACCACTTTGGTGGAGGACTGGTTATTTGTATATCAATAAAAGCGCTTAACTGAAATACACCAGGAATTTATAATGGGCAACAATTTATTATTTCAAGGATATAAAGAACTGATTGAAGAACCGCTGGAAAAATCTGATCCCCGCTCCTTCAATTTCGTCAAAAGATTCCTCTCCGAGAGCCGTTACGGACAGCAGAATCCATTTTCTGTTTTAATTCACAGATTAACGGGGAAATCGATATCTCAACGAGATGCCAGGACAACATGGCGACATATACTTGAAAACAAAAAAGGATTAGAAAAGAAACTCGGACGCACGGTAGGAATCCAGACAGCAGCTATCGACTATTTCGAAACTCAGTCACCATCCGATTTCCTCCCCGTTGCTGCCCAGCAGGCACAGGAATCTGCTGCCAGTGGGGATGATGCCTGGATTCAGAAAGTATACACACCGGGTTACTACCTGGAGAAGCTTAAAGAAGAGATGCTTCGTGCAAAAAGATACAAGCATGCACTGTCCTCAATAATGATCGATGTTGATGAGTTCCGGAAGATTAACGAAGCTCTCAATTATGAGGTCGGCGACAAAGTTCTGACCATCATTGTGAAAATCATTAAGAGAACAATCAGAAATGTCGACATCCTTACCCGCTACTCTGGTGATCGCTTCATATTGATATTGCCGAATACAAACAGGCGTGAGGCGATGGAGCTTGCGGAAAGATTGCGCGCAGGCATTCATGAAAAGACAAAACGCATCGATTCACTTCCAACCGGAGTCACTGCAACTCTCTCTGTTGGGCAGTGCTCAAAAGATGAGTCCTCAAACGATTTCCTCAAAAAACTGGAGAGTACATTGATGGAAGGCAAGAGAAGCGGAAGAAATAGGGTATATGCTATGTCCTGAGTACAAGGTGCATGCTGGCAGGAACCCGGAGCATACCACTTACTTTTTTTTTCAAATTACCAGAGTTAATATTATATTATGAATCGGTTTCTTTTCACAGTAACGCAATAACATCACAAAGGTTAAAAGATGGATATCGGCGGAAGGGACAAAGACAGATTTCACATCATCGATCTTGTCGGTAAAATCGACAGGTTGAAAGACTCCATTATCCTGAAATCTTATGTAAATACGTTACTCGAGAAAAAGTTTCAGCACGTAGCAATGAATCTGGCACAGGTCACCTATCTGGACAGTGGCGCCCTGAACGTAATGATTTATTGTCATAACACACTGAAAAAAATCGGCGGAAGCCTCGTTCTGATAGAACCCAATGAATACGTCAGGGATGTTCTGGAGGTTGTCGGGCTTAACAAACTGGTGAAAATTTTTACAACCGAGAAGGAGTTCGAGGATGAAATTCAGAGTGCTTAAATGGTTGGTTACTGTCGGTATTTTTCTGGCCGGATGTTCAGGAAGTGACTTTATAAAGCCTGACCAGGCACAGATAGATGCTTACATTCAGCAAAATCCCGATCTTCCGGAGCTCGACAAATCATGCATCTACGATGGACGGTTCGAAATTGGAATTAAAAAGGAAACTCTGTACTTTCTTCTGGGCGAACCACACACAATGGAAACCATGCATCAGCCATGGGCAGTTCAGGAAAAATGGATCTACAAAAAGGGAAATCATAAAATCTTCATAATCGAAGATAAACACGTAGTAGGAATCCTCGAAGAAGATTGAGCCTTCCTGTCGAAACACATCTTTAAGGGCGGTTTTTACAATTGTAAAAACGCCCTTTTATTATTTTTTAACCCTTAACACTCTTTCCCTGACCGAAATTCAGTTATGCATACTTTGGATTTAGCGATATTGATCATAGCATCGATCTTTACAGTGATTGGAATCAAACGTGGATTCATCGGAGAAGTGATACGCCTGACAGCAATGATTTCAGGTTTTATAATCGGATTTCTTTACTTTAAAGAGTTGTCAAGGATTCTTCCTCTCAATCGCATCCCTCTCCATATTAAAAACGCCATCTCATTTCTGCTTATTTACATCGCAGTAGTGCTTATTATAATCGCTATCGGTTGGGCACTGAAGAAAATAGTCCGTCTGGTTCTGCTTGGATGGTTGGATCGAATGCTGGGTGCTTTAATTGGACTGGCAAAGACAGCACTTATTGCCTGGGCTGTTTGCCTATCCATCTCCTCCTTTCCAGCTAAAAGTATTCAGTCTGATTTCCAGAAATCTTATGTCTACCGCTCCTATAAGAAACTTCCAGAGGCTTTGAGTCTGAAGGGTATTACCAGAACCCGGTCATCCATAAAAGGCTTACAACAG
>DAOTAZ010000119.1:4231-9327 GCA_035382965.1 Chitinispirillaceae bacterium
AAAACCTGACAAAGCGATTCAAAAGAAACAGGGAACCAGACAGCGTGTCGTAAAACAAGGATCGGAGATTTAGAATTGATTAGTATTGTCGCAGGTATATCTGGATTGGTGATCGGATCTTTTTTCAATGTACTTATCTGGAGACTCCCCAGGGGTGAGTCGATTGTTTTCCCAGCTTCCCACTGTGTCTCCTGCGGCAGGAAAATCAGGCCGTGGGAAAATATTCCTGTATTAAGTTATCTGTTCCTGAGAGGAAAGTGCGCCGGCTGTAAAGAACCAATTTCTCCGGTTTACCCACTGATCGAACTGATCACCGCAGCAGCTTCTGTTGCACTCTGGTATCTCTTTGCTCAGAAAGTACTCGCCGGAAGCGTTGACATCTTCCTTAGCACGTCTGTTATCCTCCAGGCCCTTTTTCTTCTGATGATGATACCAATGGCTGTAATCGATTTCCGACACTACATCATACCGGATTTCTTCACACTTCCTATTATAACAGCAGGCCTGATTATCTCTTTTCTACCCGGCGGAATCACTCCCCTGCAGTCATTTATCGGTATACTGGGTGGAGGTGGTGTTCTCTACCTGATCGGTTGGATTGGTACAATTGCTTTAAAAAAAGGCGATGCAATGGGTGGAGGAGATATAAAACTGATGGCAGCAGCAGGAGCTCTCTTTGGATTGGAAATCTCCCTGATGGGAATAGTCTTTGGTGCTCTTCTGGGCTCAGTTGCCGGCATCGGTATGATTGTCACGAAAAAGCTCAGCGTTGATCACAGAATTCCTTTTGGTCCGTTTCTGGGAGCCGGAATCTGGATCGCTGTTCTGGCGGGTAAAGCAATAGTGAATTTTTACATTGGTTTTATGGATAGCCTGGTGATAGCATTGTGATATTTAACTTACCACAGGTACAATCACAAAATCTTCCTCCGTGGTGAATTCGTGACTTAAGCCACTCCCGGAACTTACAACTCACCCCCGCCACAAAAAAAACAGGCAGCAGAAAATAACTCTGCCGCCTGCAAATCAATTGAAGGGAGTCTGTTTTATCACCTTGCAGCAAGATTCAGTTTGAATGCTCTGGTAAACTTTTCACCGGATACTCTAAGCAGGCAGATTCCTCTTACACTGGAAATATCGAGAGGAATAACATGTGAACCTGCACCAAGCTGCTTCTGAAATGTCAACTGAGATATTATCCTGCCATCGAGCGAATGTGCTGTCACCCTGACATACTCTCTCTCCGGAAGATTCAGAGATATTGTTCCTCTGATCAGACTGCACTCCACACTTCTGCCATTTTTCATGGAAGAGACCGGCTTGGATGACACAGGAATCTCTCTGACTCTGAATCCCAACCTGATCCAGGTATCCTTATATTCATCCTTTTTCAGCCCCGCTTCAACATACCATGGCTGGTACTCGTCGCTTTTTACCAGGTCTTCAGGAATCACATATTGCGGGAAACTCTTTACTACCGAATCTTTCGCAGGAACAACAATTTCAGAAATCGACCTGTAACAGGTCACAAAATCAGAGAGTCTGTAGTATGGTGAATCCGCATCCTGAGCACCGATAGCCATATCATATTCACAATTTCCCGAAAACCCACCGAAAGTAATATCACGGGTTGTAGTATTGGTGAGTGAATAACGGATGTTTACACCCTCCCCGACATTGTAAGCCTCCTTTTCAGTAGAGAGAGTAATGATTATTCCATCAACAGTATCTTTTATGAAATTCGCATACCTTTTCTGAAGCACAAAATCGACAACCTGATCTGAGCCAACTGATAGCCTCACAGTCTTGGACTCTTCATTGTAACCACGTTTTGTTGCTCTTACATACCAGGCTTCGTTATTGATAGAAAGGGAGATGCCGGTAATCTTGTAGCTGCCATCCGTACCGCTTACCGCTTTGTAAACAACCGGATCACTCGGTCTTATTGGTATTGAAATCAACTGCCCGGCAGCCTCAATGGGAAAAGCAATCTGCGGTTGTGTCACAGTTATGGTACATCCCTCCAGAGGAACCAGTTCAGCATTAAAAAGTTCTCTTACGTGCCCTGAAACCGAAACAGTAGAACTCTTCGCAATCATCATTATTTGAAATGAGGTATCCGAAGCCAGATTGAAAGAGATACTTGCCGTATTAAAGTTTGGATGTAAACATTCGACAGAGTAGAAACCGGATAACAATTTTTTAAAAATGAAATTACCATTTGAATCGGTGTAAGTTGAATCGATAGCACCCGGCGGCACAAGACCAATTGAAGGATCCACCAGAAGTTGATCCATGATAACAGGTTCAAATTTCCTGAGCAAAACCTTTACACTATCAATCGGCAAACCCATTCTCTTCAGCGGTGAGGGATCATCAACTACTTTCCCCTGAATTGAATACCGGGGAATTGGTATTTTAGAACCAGTTACTACATGGAATGAGTCTACCAGAGACACGGGCTTTGCGCTCTTCATAGCTTCAGGCGATGTCACATCAAACACATAATAAGTTCCAACAGGAAGAATACCCAGATTGTACTCCGGACCGTAGTTTACCGGACTGTAAACCGCAGGACAAGCCTTGTTAATTGGCTCAGTTACCTTATAATAAAGAGAAACGCTGTAAAGAGGCGGATAGACAGCAATATTAGCCTGTTCAATATTAAATTTAATGTCGCTTATTGTCGGAACAAAACAGGAATTCTGCGCTGTACCGATAAAAAGCTTCAATACAACCGTATCTTGATCAGCTACCGGTTCCGCAGGAATGACAGTTATATACGGATCGGCTGGTACAAGTTCCTGCCCATTGATTGAAACTGCTAATACAAGCAGAAAAAGAAACAGGACATTTCTGTGAGATTTTAGACTTGTCATCATTCCTCCTTAAGGTTTAAATGTGTGTGCACTGCGCCAATTATTCAAAAATAGTGCCACAAATTGAACCTTCGGAAATATTCTGCTATTTCGTTTATTTTCAACAGCTTACAATGAATTGAGACTCAAACCGGGAAGAAATGGAAGTTGCCAGGAAAGTTGGCAGTGTGCCAACTTTCTTTACAACAGAATGAGCTTTCAGTACTGGGAAATCCGGTTGTTTAACAAACTCTATCAAAAAATAACGCGGCTGACTGTTTCGGCAGAAGTTTTAACCTGCAGAATACAGGCTTTCCCCGGTAAACGGCCTCTGTCAAAGGACAGGCGATGCTCCCCCCGGGATAATTCTCTTTGATCAAGAATGGAAACGAGTCTCCCATTGATGGAAATAACCCTTACCTCTACCAGGGATTTAGACTGAAGGGAAATCTGGACGGTTATACCGGAGCTTTTTGAGAAGATTTTCACAAATGAACTGCTCCGGGAGAGATTCCTGTCTTTCACCGGTGATGCCTCTCCTGATACCAGAGCAAAAATCCCGGTCCTTGTGGTTTTAACAGAGAGAACTCTGCCCTCAGCACCGGAAAAAGACTCTATAAATTCAAACTGTCCTTTACTGTTGACATGATAAATCGAGAGTGTCTGCAGGTTATTGATATCCTCCACCGGAAATGAGACTGTCAATACATTTATCGCAGTACTCAGTAGCGGATTAATACTGACATTAACAGCCTTTAAAACTTTCTTTCCTGCTGGTGCAGTACTAAGAAGTGTATCACGCACATAAAGAGTCTGTGTCTGACTCAGAT
Source organism: Chitinispirillaceae bacterium (assembly GCA_035382965.1). GTDB lineage: Bacteria > Fibrobacterota > Chitinivibrionia > Chitinivibrionales > Chitinispirillaceae > JAAYIG01. The sequence continues at coordinate 7,920 of DAOTAZ010000119.1, forward strand.
TGCTTTTCTCTATATCGGTATTGGAGTAAAGCATTATTGTCGATCCGGTGTTTGGTTCCCGGATTATTACAGAGTATGATGCTTCGGGACAATATTGTGATGCCCTCCAGTCAAGGCTCAGATGATGTGAGTCAAGCCAGCCTGAAAGCTGAGTGTCAGGAAAACAGATCGTGTTTCCCCTCAAGCTTATTTTGATGAGATTCAAACCGGTAATTTCCCGGGGCAGGTCCTGGAGCAGGTTTGAATCCAACTGGAGAATCTCCAGATTCGGCAATTTTGCAATCTCCCCAGGAATCTCTTCTACCCGGTTGGAATTCAGGTAAAGATTTACCAATGAGCTCATCTCCCCTATCCGCTCCGGAATAACAGAGATCTGATTACGGCTCAGGTTCAAAACCTTTAAACCCATCTTGAATACAGCCTCAGGGAAAGATTTAATCAGGTTTTCTGACATATCCAGCATAGTAAGGCTCTGGAGCCGGCTTATTTCCTCTGAAACATCAGTAAAGAGATTTCCGGAGAGATCAAGATGAATAAGTTTGTAAAGTGTACCGGCTTCTTCAGGAAGAGTTGAAATCTGATTCCCGGACAATGAAAGAAATGTCAATTCTGGCAGCTTGCCTATTTGAGATGGTAATGAGGTTAATCGGGGGTATCCGGGGCGATATGAGAGGTCAAGCTGAGTGATTCTGAAATTCCGGGAATTAGCAGTCTGCACAGGGCCGATAACGCTGTCAACAGAAACATTGCTCCATCCAATCTGCTCAAGCATGGAACGGACAACAAGAGAATCCGAAGAATCCAGGCCGCAGAAACTCCTGCATGCGAACAATAAAACTACTACAACAAAAGCCCGCTTCATATTTCCCCCGCCCAGAGCAATGTGCAAAATTCGTACCTTGTTAAGTTTTCCTTGAAAATCAATCACTTACAGTCTTTCTCCGGTTTTTATAAACGCCGCTAACTGCCAGGAAACATGGCAATTACCGCATCTATTCTGCTCTGCCTGCCATGAAAAAACTCCCGACAACAGTTGTACGGTTCCCGTAGCGGTCAGATACACTTATCTGAACAAAATTGGTTCCCTTCAGTTTATCAGTCGGAAACTGGTTAACAAATACATTTCCGATATCTCCGATTACCCCGGTAAGAGAATCATAATTTGCCCTTGAGAAAAGAAAGGCATCAGGATCATTCTGGTTTATTATCCAGACAATCTCAGAAACCCACCCCTCTATTTCAAGCACCCTTACTCCGATCTTTACCTCCTTGTCCTCAGGCGAGAGATACTGACTGGGTACAAAGAGCAGATTGTCATCGAGCACTGGAGCTGAAAAACGTACCCTCACAGGTATTACAGTATCTCTTGATGCTCCATACTTGTCAAAGAGCAGAATACTGACCTGAA
>DAOTAZ010000120.1:0-9311 GCA_035382965.1 Chitinispirillaceae bacterium
TAAATATAGGTTCGGTGGCCTTGATCTTTTGTTAATTTAACCGGACACTACTGAAATCCCATGTCAATTTGTAATTTTGAGCATGTCAGTAATACACTGCCTGCTGAATAATTATATTTTGAGTAGGATCTCAGAGTTTTGTTTTCACCTGGAGTCCCACCTTCAATGCAAGTGCCGGAAATAAAATGAAAAAACGCAAATTGAAGCGAATAAACTTCCTTATTTTTGCTTTATCGATTCTATTATTTCCGGGTATACTCTTTTCTGAGCAGGATTCTGTTTCCCGAGAGTTTGCGCTGGTACTCAGCGGAGGTGGAGCAAGAGGTATTGCTCAGATAGGTGTACTGAAAGCACTCCACGAGAGCGGATTAAAGCCCGATATTATTGTGGGGACCAGTATCGGGGCTATTATTGGTGCGCTTTACTGTTCCGGACTCAGCCCTGACAGCCTGCACTCTCTTGCCCGTTCTATCGACTGGAATGAGATTTTCAGCAACTCGGTAGACCGGAAAAAGAGGTTTGTCAGCCAGAAGAGCGAGCCCGGCAATTACCTGTTGGAATTGCGTTTTGATTACAATTTCAAGCCGATTCTCCCAAGCGCGCTTTCCTATGGCCAATCATTCTTTGATCTTCTTGCGCCCATACTTGCTTCAGCACAGTTCAGAGCAAAGGGGGATTTCGACAAGCTTTATATCCCCCTCAGGATTATTGCCACAGATCTTCTCACCGGAGACAGAGTAGTCTTTTCAAAAGGTAACATTGTCACAGCCGTAAGAGCCTCCTGTTCAGTCCCGCTCGCATTCTCTCCTGTTGAAATTGACTCCGTGCTTCTGGTCGATGGCGGATTGTCAACGAATATTCCTGCCGAGTACGCACGCGAATTGGGATTCCGTAAAGTTATTGCTGTTGATGTGACCTCCCCGATGTGGAAAAAGGAAGACATTGAAAACCCTGTGAAACTGGTTGATCAGATAATAACCATAGGGCTTGCAAATCAGAAAAAGAATGAACGGAGCAAAGCCGACGTGGTTATCACTCCTGATCTTGACAATTTTATTAAAACAGAATTCAGTGCCATAGACTCATTTGTAGCTGCCGGGTATAAAGCCGCACAGGAAAACATGGAGCTTATAAGATCCACTCTACAAATGGAAATTCAGGCGACCTCCGATAAAAGTTCTCCATCCACTCCCGAACCACCCATAGTAAAAGGAATCCAGGTATACGGAAATGACCGGACATCCACCCGCCTTATTAAAACTGCTGCTGCAATCAAGACCGGAGACACACTCTCCGGAGAGTTGATCAAGTCAAGTTTAGCCTCTGTCCACGCCTCGGATCTCTTTGAGAATGTAAACATAGACATGGATTCCTTGCACCAGGCCAGAATCATGGTTGAGGAGAAGAAATACTGGCGTATGAGGATGGGAATCCGCTATGATGAGTTTCATCTTGGTGAAGGTTTCATTCAGCCTGCATACGAAAACCTTCTGGGACTTGGAATAGTCACCGCAATTCATCTCCAGTATGGACTCAGGAGGGAAAAGTACGCTATTGATTTCCAGGGTAACCATCTGCTCACCCCCAATTTCGCCAACAATCTTCAGATCCAGTTCTACATTTCCAAAGAAAGGATTTTCCAGCGGGAGATTTTTAAGAACAACACCGGCAGCGATTCCATCTCCCTTTCCGAGAGGAGTTTAAAGAAAACCGGAATACTGACGATGGTTGGGACACAAATCGGGAGATGGGCGCTTCTCTGTGGCGGATTCCGGATAGAGAGATATAAAATCCAGCAGTCTGACAGAAGTCCTTTTACTGATGTTCTGGGGCTGAAATCCCATGAGGGGCTACCCTATTTTATGCTCAGGCTTAACTTTGACACCATGGACCGATACCCCTTTCCCTTCTGGGGTATGAATCATTCTTTTTCGATCGGTGCAACAAGCAGAGCACTTGGCGGGGATGATAATCTTATAAAGTTCAGCGCGGCCATGGGGCGTTATTTTACCATAGCCAGGCGTAATACACTCTTCCCGCAAATCCTGTTCAGCTACTCCAATAGTAGCCTGCCTGAAGTTGAAAGAATATACCTGGGAGGAGCGATTCCCGAAGGCAGGTACAAAGAGATGAGTGTTTATAACTATGTACCCTTCATGGGCCTTCCTCCTATGGCGCTTTCAGGAGATATTCTGGGGCTTATTCATCTGGACTATCGCTTGATGCTCAGAAAAGGTATCTATGCTCAAGTCATCGGTGACTGGGGTTATACCTGGCAGAGAAACGATTTTAACGGGGTAAATGCTCTGGAGCAGTTTGCCAGGCTGGCTCCGATGGGAATAGGAGTGGGGTTATCCTGCGAGACAATCCTGGGGCCGATCAGGTTAGCATATGGCCGGCTGATAAACAGTTTCAGGCATCAGGGCATAGAATCAGAGGGGCAGTTCTATTTTTCTGCAGGGCATGATTTCTGAATTATATTGCCCGCAGTCCTTAATACCTAATATATTAGAAGGACTAAAGTTTGAGTACAGCTATGCCTGCATGATGGCTGGATGTATTTTTTTCGTGCGGAGATCTATAATATAAAAATGCGTGTAAATATAGGCCCTAAACTGTTTATCGGCTTTCTGGTGGTTATCTTCCTCAATGTCTTTTTTCTGGTGATTGTATCCAAAACAGAAAATGTAAATGGGATAACCCGCATTTTAAAGCGTCAGAATGAGATTAAAAATGATATGCTGCGACTTAAAACCCTGCACAAAATCCAGGGTCCCAGCATCATCAGTTACCAGCGGGTCGGCAGGCTGGAGTCAGTGGAAAATTTCCAGGAAATTCACAATGAGATAACAACTCTGATCGGAGCAATGGATTCCAAAGTGGACACAATCCAGTTGCTTGATTCGATTTTCTCACAGAGTGATATTAACGGACAGAATGACGGCTCGATAAGCAGACTTAAGAAATCGATGATAGACATACGCACCTATAACGATCTTTATGCAGGCACTTTCGACAGCATCGTAAAGTCAAAAAACGCTGTCGTGGATCCCAAAAAACTCCAGGCCTGGGGAGATCTGATAAATGATGTTGATCAAAAGCTCAGTGAAACTATCGATTCTGCTGAAAACATCATTGACCAGCAGACAAATCTTCGTATCAAGGAAGTGGAAGCCAGAGTTGCAAATGTTAAACAGATTACAATTGTTATAATCGCAGGAGTAACACTCTTCGCGATACTTTTCGGATGGATCTTCTCCAAATACATCACAAACGCTCTCAGACGTCTGAAGGAGTTTGCGGGACATATTGCAAAAGGCGATTTCAATGTGGATCCAACAGGATACCCCAGTGATGAAATCGGGGATGTGGCTACGGCCTTTTTTGAGATGTCCATTGATTTGAAGAATACTCAGGAAGAGCTTATCAAGTCTAAAAGGCTGGCAGCCATTGGAGAGATTGTAGCATCTGTTAACCATGAGATAAACAATCCGCTCATGATTATTTCCGGCAACGCGCAGTTTCTTGAGATGCTGATGGAGAATTCTCCTGCTGAGATAAAGGAAAGAATACACACCATAATCGAAGAAACAGAGCGCATTTCCAGGGTTACACGTAAACTGAGAGAAATCAAGAATCCGGTTGTGGAAGACTATACTTCAAGTGGTGAACAGATGATTAACCTTGACAAGTCATCTCTCTGATCCGGGAATTATGACAAGCATTATCAAAAAACTGACTTTTTACGGCGCGGTTCTGAGTGTATTCCTGATGTGGGGATGCACGGCAAAGGTCATTACCTATGAGCAGCAGATGCTCTTTGAGGCCGATTCCCTTTTCAAAGCCGGAAATTATGATCATGCAAAGGCCAGGTTCTCAAAAATCCAGGAATCAAAACCCGAATCAGATGAGGCAAAAAGGGCTCAGTTTATGCTCGGTCTGATAAATCTTTACTACGACAATCCCTCTGCAAACTGGGAAATTGCCCTTCAGGAGTTTAAAAAATTCGCATCTCTCTATCCCGATGACTACAGAATCGGCGAAGTTAACTCCTGGATCAGACTATTGGTAGTCATGCAGTCATTCAAGAAAGAATACCGTGGTACTGCCGACAAGCTGGAGCAGCTTGCAAAAAGCAAGGAAATGGAAGTCCCTCAACCCCAACCCCGCAAAGTCAATATCGATGCCATCACGGAATCGCTGAGAAACTGCTACAATGACCGCGATTCACTCACCAGAAAATCCAGAGAACTTGAGAATTTTATCCTCGACCTGGAAAGAAAATGTCAACAGGCAGGCCGTCAGTAGCATTTATCCCATTATGAAAAAATCTCTCTTTCGCAAAGAAATTCCATCTGTAAATACAGTGGTAATTAAAGTCGGCAGCAGGATTCTTACTGCCGGGGGTCATGAAAAACGGGTCAAAAATCTTATCGATGATATACTTCTGCTTCACCAGACAGGAATCCGGGTGATTCTGGTCTCCTCAGGAGCGATCGCCCACGGAATGAAGGTTCTGGGGCTGGAGAAGAGGCCAACCGCCATTCCCCTCCAGCAGGCCTGTGCTGCCATCGGCCAGAACAGACTCATGCAGATATATCAGAATTACTTCTCAAGCCGCAATGTCCCGGTGGGGCAGGTGCTTCTCACCTGGGATGATCTCAGGAGCAAGAAGCGGTACCTGAATCTCAGAAACACCATGTTTCAACTTCTGGAATGCGGTGCAGTACCTGTTATAAATGAAAATGACTCTGTAGGAATCGAGGAGATTCAATTCGGCAACAATGATATACTTGGGGCTCAGGTCGCCCTCCTGGTACAGGCTGATCTGTTTGTGAATCTGACAGATGTCGGGGGACTTTATGACCGCAATCCGCATCAATGCAAATCCGCGGTCCACATCCCTGTTGTCTCTCAAATGTCTGCCTCGATTCACAAACTGGCTGAGAATAAAAAAAGCGAAGTCAGTGTCGGAGGGATGACTACAAAACTCAAAGCAGCGGAAATGGCTACCAGGGCCGGAATCTATTCTCTCATTGGTGACGGGTTCGATCAGCGGCTCACCGATGTCTTAACAAAGGAACAGTGCTCCACACTCTTCCTGCCGTCAGGGCGGCGTATGTCCTCGAGGCAGAAATGGATCGCCTTTACCGGCCAGACCAAAGGGGTTATATCTGTCGATGATGGTGCCGGTAAGGCTATAATCGAACGGGGGAAAAGCCTTCTCCCTGCAGGGATAATCAATACAGCAGGAAATTTCAAGGCCGGAGACAAAGTAGAAATCCGTTCCAAAGACGGCAGACTGATTGCAGGAGGCCTGGTGAACTACTCCTCTGATGATATAAGAGTTATCAAGGGCTGCAAAAGCTCTGAGATCGCCTCTCGTCTGGGTAAGAAAAGCTTTGACGAGGTAATTCACAGGGATAATCTTGTGCTGATGAGTTCATCTGACAATTAAACAGAAAAAGATTTATCAAACAAACTTAATCATATAGACAGGAATCATCTCATGGCATCAACAAATCTCCAGAAAACAATCGACAGGATAGCCTCTGAAGCCAGGAAAGCTGCTCTTCTGATGCAGGATGTAAAGGTAGCAAAAATAAACAGCGCACTTCTCCTCCTGTCAAAAATGCTGGTAAAGGAAAAAGAGCTGATACAGAAAGAAAACAGAAAAGACATCGCCAAAGCCCGGAAAGCAGGCCTCTCAAGCGCCATGATCGACCGGCTCACTATCACCGATAAAACCATTGCCTCTATGGCCAAAGGGCTTTCAGAAGTAGCTGCTCTGAAAAGTCCTGTAGGAACCGAATACGATCTAAGAAAACGCCCTAACGGCTTGTCAATTTATAAAATGAGAGTACCGATCGGGGTCGTGGGAATTATCTACGAGTCAAGACCCAATGTGACTGTGGATGCAGCGGCTATATGCCTCAAATCCCTTAACTCGGTAATACTGCGCGGCGGTTCCGAGGCGTTCAATTCCAACATGGTGCTCACTTCACTCTTCTCAAAAGCACTCATCAAATCCGGGCTGCCTTCAGAAGCAGTACAGCTATTGCCCACTACAGACCGCAAAGCTATAGAGCTGATGCTTGAAAAAGATGATCAGATTGACCTTATTATCCCCAGAGGAGGAGAAGGGCTTATCCGAATGGTGGTAGAGAAGTCACGCATCCCTGTTATCAAGCATTACAAAGGAGTCTGCCACGTTTATATCTCATCAAAGGCTGATATGAAAAAGGCCGTCAAAATAGCTGAAAACGCGAAAATCCAGAGACCCGGCGTCTGCAATGCGATGGAGACTCTTTTACTGGACTCTTCGCTCCCGGAACGCAGCCGTAAAGCTGTGATCCAGTCTCTGCTGGATAAAAAAGTGGTCATCTATGCCGATGCTGCCGCTCGCAAGCTTGTTCCCGGACTTTTAAAGGCAACAGAAGATGACTGGAGAGCAGAGTATCTCGATCTGAGACTTGCTGTCAGGACTGTGAAGAATATCGACGAAGCGATAGAGCATATTAACACTTACGGATCTCATCATACCGACTCCATTATCACCGAATCACGTACCGAGGCTGAAAAATTTATCAAACTTGTTGACTCATCATCAGTGATGGTAAATGCCAGCACCAGGTTCTCCGATGGAGGAGAGTACGGTATGGGGTGTGAAATAGGAATATCGACTGACAAGCTGCATGCCCGTGGCCCGATGGGAATTGAGGATCTGACCACTTACAAATGGATAGTAAAAGGAAACGGGCAGATAAGGGAATAAAAACCTCTGTAATCCACAGACAGCCGGTTTAATGACTTCCAGGATTCCCGGGGAGGGAGTTTCTCTTTTTTCTGCCGGACTGCTCCGGAACAACTCAGCAGAACAGCGCTGGCAGGTGATATTTTAAATATTTCATGATAATGAGCATTCACGATCTATATTAATAACAATCAGTCTTTAGAAAGGTATTCAAATGAATCTTCTCGATGCAGTAAAGTTTGGTGAAAAAGGTCTGGTTTCAGCTATCGCTCAGGATTACACTACCGGTGAAGTTCTGATGCTTGCTTATATGAACAGGGAAACACTGGCGGAAACACTCGAGAAAGGTGTGATGGTTTATTTCAGCCGCTCGCGCCAGAAACGCTGGTTTAAAGGAGAAACCTCCGGCCATGTTCAGAAAGTTCGTGAAGTCTACATTGATTGTGATGGTGATGCTCTTCTCTTTAAGATCGACCAGACCGGTGCCGCCTGCCATGAGAACTATTTCAGTTGTTTTTTCCGCAGAAATATCGAAGGTTCCTGGCAGATTGTAAAACAGAAGGTTGAGTGATGCAGTATACGTATTTCAACTCTTGATTAAATGATCACCCCATCCAGGACTGAAAATTGATGAACGCTAAACTTTCTCCCCGCGTGGAAATATCTCTTGATAACCTGCTTCACAACCTCAAGCAGATCCGTTCAATTGCACCGGGGACAGGGGTGCTCGCAGTTGTAAAGGATTGTTCCTATGGCTGCGGCAGTATAATGATTGCCCGCACACTCGAACAGCAGGGTGGGGTCCATTTTTTCACCGTGGCCAGACCAGAGGAAGCATTTCTTCTTCGGAAAGAAGGATTGATCAGCCCTGTACTTGTTCTGGGTGAAGCCGATTCATCGGAGATAAAAGAAGCCTGGACAAAAGAGATTCTTTTTTCCTGCAACAGTCTGGATACTCTTAGAAACTGGATTAAATCGGGACTTCAGGTAAGATTTCATCTGAATATCGACACCGGTATGCATCGTATGGGCCTTCTTCCCTCTGAAGTGGAGGATTTCGCAAAACACCTCCAGAACAGCTCCGGGAATCTGCTCTTTGAGGGCGCGTTTACTCACATGACATCTGCGGATGTACCGGGAACAGAAACAGTGCAGAACCAGTTGGCTAGTTTCCGTAAAGCTCTGTCTGTCCTTCGCTCTCATAACCTCTCCCCTGTTCATATACATTTTGGCAACAGCGCGACAGTTATGCTCCACGGAATAAGTGAATGCACCCTGATCCGCCCTGGAATTGCCCTTTACGGCTGCAAGCCGGATCCTGCTCAGGATTTTCTTCTCGACCTCAAGCCTGTAGCAGCACTGAAGGGATATATTGTAAGGATGAAGCAGGTTCCGGCCGGCACACCAGTCAGCTATGGAGCACATTATGTCACTGAGAAGACAACATGGATCGCCACTATTAACGCCGGTTATGGCCAGGGAGTCCCCAGGTTTTTAAGTAACAAAGGTTATGTGCTTATACGAGGTAAGAAATACCGTATAGCAGGAAATGTGACCATGGATTATATCATGGTCGATGCGGGGCCTGAGCCGTGTATCGGGATCGGTGATGAGGCAGTAATCATGGGGAATCAGAATGGAGAGAGTATTACTCCCGATGAAATCGCTTCGATGGGAAATACTATTGCCTATGAAATCCTCTGTAATCTCAGTACTGCCATAGACCGCTATTATTATTTAAATGACTCGATCGTATTTCATAGTCCCGGCAGCATTTTTTAGGGAATAATTGCAATTATGGTTTTTTTTATCTCTGTAGAAGAAAATGAGGGAAAGATATTCCAGAAGAGTCAAAACCGGCTGCTTCTTGCTGTGAACCCTGATTGTTACACTAAACAATGTCAGATCGGCTGTGGCGCCTGCGGCGGAAACAGCAGCGTAAAAAAAGTTACTGTTGCCTCAGACAGTGCTGAAGAGTATCTGTTGGGGCAGACAGTCAGATTCAGGCGCTATATTCTGAATGAAGCTATAGGGGCGCTGATTGTGTTCGGAATTCCACTTATCATGGCTTTAGTGACAATAATCACCTGGTATATTATTTCACCTCAAAAAGCAGATACCCCACTCGCCGTTTTTACAACCGGGATCTCTTTTATCGCCGGATTTGCGGTTGTCTGGTTGATTGACAACATTTTCCGCAGAAAATTCCCTAACGTGATTCTAAGCAGTATTGACAAAGAGAACGGGGATCAGTAAGCGGATGGATGAATGGCTGGATTTTTCCGAGCTGATCGATAAAACCCAGGAGCTTATAGAACTGGGACTCCACGATGAGGCACTGAAGCTTCTTGACGAATACAGTAGGATCTATGGTGATGAGTGGGAGATCTATTTTCTCTTCTCCAGGATCTATACTGAGCAGAACCAGCCCGACAAGGCTATCCCCTGCCTTCACAAAGGCCTGAAAATCGACAAGACCAATGCAGATTGTCTCCTGGGACTCTTTTATGCTTATGCCATGAAGAACCAGGTTGCCAAAGGCGCCCGATATCTCTTC
>DAOTAZ010000121.1:0-9291 GCA_035382965.1 Chitinispirillaceae bacterium
ATCCGGGGCTTTCCCGCCTGTCGACTTTTACCATTAACCCGGTTTCCCCTGCAAGAGTACAGCCTGAATGTCTCTTTGATGTCGGTAGAAATCTATTAAAAATATCATTAAAAGACAGGAGTACCGGACCTTTTACATACCGTATAATCTCTCTTTCCGGAGAATCGCTTGCCTCCTCACAGTCAACCGGCAATTCGGCGGTTATAAACACAAAAGGATTAAACAGAGGCGTTTACTGTGTAGAAGTAAATGCCGCATCGCAGAAATACAGAAACAGTTTTATAAAGATTTATTGAAAACAAAAAGATTTATACAAATAAACCAGACTACCGGGAGGCCATTGGTAAATGGAAAAAAAGCATTTTCTACTGGTTCTTGTCACCTGTGCGATATCGGGCTTATATGCCCAGGATATATCGATCAGCGGAACGGTAACAGGCAGCGGTGCTCCTGTCCCGGAGGCCAGAGTAAGCATCAAAAACTTTCCTGACCTTGAAGCATTCACCAATTCATCCGGTGAATTTCACATCACCAATATGTCTCCGGTTGTCTGGCAGACTTATGGCACCAATCACCAGGGGCCGGCTATTAAAGGCGATTATCTTCATTTTCGGGTAGAAGGAAAGCCTGCAGATGTTTCCATTGATCTTTACACTCTTCAGGGCCGCAGGATCAATTCATGGCAACTGACCAATGTTTCCCCCGGACAACACAAGGTTCCATTGCTTAATAAAAGCACCGGCATGTGTTTGATTCATGTCAAGCTCGGACTCAGTACTTATGTAATGAAAGTACTGGATGGCATCGGATCATCTGTAAATATGATTAATTCATTTACCAGCAAGGATAATGCAGTAAGGAAGTCAGGCCTCACCGATGTGCACGATACGCTGATTGTTACTGCTGAAAACTGGAGGCATGCGCTTACAGAGCTTACCAGCTACAGCACCAGTGTAAATGTTGAACTTTTACCCTCCACGCCCTGGCAGCCGTCAGGACCATTGACACGGCATGGAAGCATGGTAAAAATAATGGCCGCAGGCTACAACTTTGAAATGGGACAGGCAAAGCCGGTATCCAATGAGGAGTTGATTTACTCTGAACAGCCTGTTCACACGGTCACTTTTACTTATGACTTCTGGATGGACACAACTGAAGTCACACAGAAACTGTATGATTCGCTGATGAGCATCTGGTATCCCGGATACACTCCGCCAATGTCCAGAGATGAAACATACGGTTCCGGAGACAACATGCCTGTTTATTTTTTAAACTGGGATGATGCAGTGCTTTTCTGCAATGCCAGAAGCAAGCAGGAGGGACTCGACACTGTTTACACCTTCAGTGAGATTAACGGTCTGGCGGGAGAACTGTGCTTTCTGATGGATCCGGCATGGGATATCAGGAAAAATGGATATCGTCTGCCAACAGAAGCGGAATGGGAATATGCCTGTCGTGGCGGTACTGCAACCGATTTTTACTGGGGAAAAAATTACAGCAACTATCCCTTCTCCTCTGAGGACAGTGCTGAGATCAGCAGCTATGCTGTATGGTTCACCAACTCTCTGAACCTTGGGATGGGAACTCCCGGATTTGGTGTTCATGCCATAGGGACAACAATACCAAACGCATACGGCCTCTATGACATGGCAGGAAACGTAAGTGAGCATGTAAACGATCTTGAGACTTTTTCTTATGAATACGGGGTAGTTACCGATCCTGTGGGTCCGGATACCGGTTTTGTTCATCTTATCAGAGGGGGGAACTGGGGCAATGTGGTCGTAAGTCTGAGATCCTCAAGCAGGAATTTCAGTGCGGCCAATTACCCCTATTTTTTCTGCGGTTTCCGTACTGTAAGAACTGCTGAGTAACAAATAACAAGTAAAGGTATTTTTTAATGAACCTTAGAACATGCATGATACTGGTATTATTCTTTGTTTGTCTTATTTACGCACAAGAATCTGACTCAAGCAGTATCATCTTTGATGATTCAAAGGTTCATTATTACGAACTTCAATTCTATTATTCATCCTGGCAGGACTCCCTGCTGTATTATAAAAGTCTTCCTGATGAAGATTACATTCCTGCCAGGATGATCTATAGAATAAGTGAAACCGACAGTATTGTATTGGACAGTGTCGGAGTGAGGTATAAAGGTAATTCCTCCTATGTTTTCGCTGCAAAATCTCCTAAAAAACCGTTCAAGTTTTCATTTGATAAATACAGGGATGGGCGGAGGTTTTTCGGAGTAAAGAAACTCAATTTCAGCAATGCCGCAAAAGATCCCTCCATGCTGCGGGAGAAGATCTCATACGACATTCTCGGGAAGCTCATGCCCTCTCCCCGGGCTTGTTTTGCGGTAATATCGATCGAAGGAGAGATGATTGGCCTCTATACACAGATTGAACAGGTCGATAAGACGTTTCTGAAAAGATATTTCAGCAATAATGACGGGAATCTTTACAAATCGAGCGACAACGGTTCGACACTGCTTTTCAGGAGTGAGAACCAATCTGATTACGAAGCGGAGTATGAACTTAAGACAAACGAAAAAGAGAATGACTGGTCCCGCTTTGTAGGAATGATAAAAAACCTTAACAGCGATGAAAATGCTGAAACTGTGGTTCCTTTGGGCAGTTATCTTGATACAGATATTATCTGCAGGTATCTGGCCTTCAACATGGTTTTTTCCAATTTTGACAGTTATACAGGGTCAGGAAGGAATTTCTATCTCTATGATGATCTCTCGAAAAGCAGGTTTACACTGATTCCATGGGATCTTAACCTTTCTTTCGGAGCATATTCAAACAACTGGAATGTCAAAACAACCGACATTATCACAATCTCCAATCTCAAGCAAAGACCATTGAGCAGAAGAATCATTGAAGATGATTCGCTGCGTGAAGTTTACCTGGGTTATATCAGGTTGATTTCTGAAGAAATGTTATGTTCAGATTCTGTCGCAAAATTGACAGAAAAGTACAGTCTCCTGATCGATTCTTTAGTAAAGGAAGACAAAAACAAGCTGCACAGTTACGATGAGTTCCAAAAAAATATAGACAGTGATGTTACAATTATTGACAACATGTCAAGAGTTACGATTCCCGGGCTTACATCGTTCTGTACACAGAGATGTGCAGCGCTACAGACACAGCTCGAAAGTTGTACCCCTGTTATAAATCCATCCTCTAAGCATAAACCTGAGTCAATCTCGCAATTTCATTTTCAGGTCTGTTCATCGAATAAGATCCGTTTCAGGTACATTCTGAATACCCTTGTCAGAGATTTCCGGATCGAGGTTGTGAATATGGCCGGAAAAATTGTTTTTTCAGAAAGCGCATCCGGAAAACCCGCAGGAATCTATGATTCTCAATGGAGCGCAGCATCTTCCGGGCAGGGAGTTTTTGCTGTGAGAATTTTAAGCGGTAGGAAGCTGCTTCAAACCGGGAAATTTATTGTTTTGAAACAATAACCGCGGGAAAAGTCCTGAGATTTTAGGTGTTTTGCCGCAATTATAAGAATCTGATATCAAATGCCTCAGAAAATGGTATAGGCAGTATTCCTGTTCGCCTTCGCGAAGCCCACTAGTGTTACGGCCAGGCAGGCTCACTAAATGAAAAACTACCCAGGAGCGGGGGCCCGGAAATCATCTCACTCGATAAAATCACAGTTCAGACTCTTATCCGGTATATAATATTCATCTCTTCTTCCACCAGTAAAGGTTGAGAAGCCAGCTAATCTTACCCGACTTGTAACAGTTTCCCGCCACCGGGCAATGCACTATGTCAACACAGAGGAGGTGGTGGAAGACCGCAGTCTTCTGCGGGCTGAAGCCAGGGGGAGACTCCGCCTTATCTCTTAAATGCAATAATTTACACCTTATTGTTACGAGCCCGGTTTCACTGAGTGCGATAAGCATGCAAGCATTCCGATACCATTATTGCCAACCAACTCTCTATTCCTTTTCTGAAAACTGATCCGGAAACTATACTTATTATGTCATGAAACACTGGACATGAGGTCACTAAAGAAAACCAAAAATATGGCTATACCACTTGTCCGTTCTCAAACAGTTTCATTTGTTTATTTACTTCTGTTATACTGTCTCTCTTTTGCATCACACCATGTTGTCATAGTGGTAATGGACGGTGCAAGATATTCCGAAACAATGGGAGATACATCAAATGTTCCCAATATCGCAGCACTGGCCAGGCAAGGAACAGCTCTTACAAATTTCCGTACCTTTCTACCCTGCCCTGCACACAGATTGATCTCTGAGACAATTCCAGGTCACTCCAGGATTACGACAGGTACACATCAGGATCTCTCCAATGACGGGTCGATGCTGCCAACCTCGCCATCCATTTTCCAGTATTATCGTAAGGAAAAAAGAACAGATTCCTCATCTTGTATTGTGCTTTGTTCTAAGAAAAAACTTGATATACTCGCCAATACATCAGATCCATTCTGGTCCGGTAAATATCTTCCTACTGTTGACTGTGGCAGTTATGGAATAAGGGACGACAGCATCACCCATGCCCTTGCAATCGAATACATTCTCAGAGAGCGCCCTTCGCTGATGCTGATCAATTATGCTGGACCCGATGAAATGGGGCATTCAGGAGACTGGAATGGCTACATAGAAAAAATTAAAAAAACAGATGATTTCATCGGAGAGATCTGGCGTGCAATCCAGAATGATCCGATTCTGCGTAATTCCACTACACTTTTCATTACAAACGACCACGGACGCCATACTCATGATTTCTATTCTCATGGTGATGATTGTGAAGGTTGTACCCATATAATGTTTATTGCTATTGGCCCAGGTATAAAGATTAATCACAGTTCTGCAATCCCAAGAGAGTTGATTGACATTGCGCCTACTATCGGTTACATTGCTAATTTCAGCATACCGGGAGCAGAGGGTAAGGTTATGCATGAGATTTTCAGAAATGCTCCAATCGTTATAGATGACATAATTAAAAGTCCGGTTTTTGATAAAAGAGTAGTTTTCAACAATCTGCCTTCAGGCACACTTGTAGAGTGTTTCAGTCTCTCTGGAAAGCGGTCCCGTCCAGAACATATTGTTGAACAGGAAGGTTCTTCAGATTTGAACCGGATATCAGTAAAAAACAGGGCAACTGGAATATATCTTTATAGAATCAGAAACAGATAGTTAAGTGAACACTAAGGAGGACTCTATGAGACATGTCTTTGCACCTCTGCTGGTTATTTTCGCATTGTCAACTTTCTCACACGCACAGAAGCAATATCAGACAGACACCATTTCTACCTCATCGGGCAATCTGATGATCACCTTTTTGGGGCATGGCAGCCTGATGTTTACTTTTGATAGTACAGTTGTTCATGTGGATCCCTACAGCAAAGTAGCCGATTACTCGACTTTACCGGATGCTGATCTGGTGCTTATCACCCATCATCACCAGGATCACCTTGATACTGCCGCGTTGAATCAGATTCTCAAGCAGGGAACAGTGATTGTAGGTACGCAAACTGTTGCCGGAAGCTTGAAAGATGCAGTTGTCATGAAAAACGGTGACAGTAAAAAAATAAAGGGAATCGAGATAAAAGCTGTGCCTGCATACAACATTGTGCATAAAAGAGATAATGGCCAGCCTTTTCACCCCAAAGGTGAAGGAAACGGGTATATCGTCACCATAAAAGGCAAAAAAATCTATATTGCAGGAGACACGGAAAATATCCCTGAAATGAAGCAGTTTAAGCGAATCGACATCGCTTTCCTTCCTGTAAATCTTCCGTACACGATGACTCCTGAGATGGCGGCGGATGCTGCCAGGGCTGTAAAACCGAAGATCTTTTACCCCTACCATTTCGGTGATACGGAGATTTCCAGGCTTACTGAACTGCTTAAAAATGACAAGGATATAGAGGTAAGAATTAGAGACATGCAATGAAAGGCGGCATTAATGCCGCCTCTACCAGACTAAGCCCTGAACCGGGCTTGCAGGAAAATAAAATCTCATTGTTTTCTATTTGCCCCGATTTTTCAGGGTTTACATGTGTTGAAGTGCAGTCGTTTTGTCGTAACATCGTAATGTCGTGCCCTCGTATTGTCGTACTGTCGTATTGTCGTACTATCGTACCCTGCTGGTAGAAGAAGCCTTCTCTGCCCCAGCCCCAGTTTTCTCCAGGAACTGCTTAAAGAGATCATTCCCCGGGACTCCGCGGCAGACAATAACTCCTGTGCTGTCAACACAGATCAGTTCCCTGTCTCTGTGATTGTGAAGCGCTCTCACCATCGGCCCATCCCAGCCCAGATTCTCCTCTATCACCGGTAATTCCGTATAAGGCTCACCACTTGTCCTGCGGTTTATTCCGACCAGGCTTATTCTTTTGTAGTAAAGGCCGGCAGACTCTATAAATGAAAGCAGATTCCTGTCTTTCATGTTGAGCTTTGAATCGCCCTCAAAGAAGTAAAGTGCTACAATATCGTTGGCTGAACACTCTTTCCAGAGATTGAATTTCTGTAAAAAATATCCCTCAACCCTGGGTACCATATCACCAACAGAGACGCTTGTGCGTTTAACCGACCCTCCATAAAGTCTCCTGCCTCTTACAGTGATTCCGTTATTCAATATGGAATCGATACGGAGGTAGTGTATCTTTATTTCTGTAAATTTAATTTCTATTCTTTGAATTATCGGGAGTTGATTTTCTCCTAAGGATAGAAGACCTCCCCTAGAGCATTATTCTAGGGGAGAGGACGGCAGACAGTAGTTTCCTTTCTTAACGATTACACTTAAAAGAGAAAGGGGCTGATCTGTGGACGTCCAATCTGAATCTACATTTTTAACAGAGGTGGTGGGTATTCTTAATGAGCATGGCTTTGATGGTGTATCCCGTTGTGTTGAGATCCTGATCAATGAGGCTATGCGTATTGAAAGAAATAATGCACTGAAAGCCGGTCCTTATGAACGTAGTGAAAACCGGAAGGGTTATGCAAACGGATTTAAGCCAAAGACAGTCAGGAGCCGTATAGGAAACCTTACATTTGAAGTTCCGCAGGTTCGTGGCGATGTGTCATTTTATCCCTCTGCACTTGAACGTGGCATTCGAAGTGAGCGGGCACTCAAAGTTGCTATAGGAGAAATGTATGTTAATGGCATATCAACCAGAAGAGTCACTAAAGTTGTTGAGGAAATGTGTGGATTACAGATCAGTAGCAGCGATGTCAGCCGAGCTTCGGCATTGCTTGATGAGGAGCTGAATAAGTGGAGAAACAGACCTCTGGGAACAATAAAATACCTCATACTTGATGCCCGTTATGAAAAGGTACGAATTGACGGTTCTGTTGTTTCTGCTGCAGTTCTTATTGCTACCGGTGTGCAGCCTGATGGCCATCGCTCGGTACTGGGAGTCAGCGTCTCCCTTTCGGAAGCCGAAGTACATTGGCGTAGCTTTCTGACAAGCCTTATGGAGCGAGGTATGCATGGAGTAGTCTGTGTCACTGCCGATGATCACAGCGGCCTCACAGCAGCCCTGAATGCAGTTTTGCCAGGGGTAAAAAGGCAAAGGTGTCAATTTCATCTTCAGCAGAATGCCGGACATTATGTCCCTAAAGTAAGCATGCGGGAAGAAGTTGCCGCTTCGATACGAGCAGTGTTTAATGCACCGGATAAAACTGAAGCAAATCGGTTGTTGCAGCAAGCAATAGTTAAATACAAAAAGAAAGCTTCTCAATTGGCAGAATGGATGGATATCAATATTCCTCAAGGCCTGACTGTATTTGATTTGCCTGAAAAGGTCCGTAAAAAGCTAAGGACAACTAATGGTGTCGAACGGTTAAACAGAGAATTAGCCAGGAGGACAAAGATTGCTGGTTTGTTCCCTAATACCGATTCATTGTTGCGTTTATCATCTGCATTACTAATGGAAATCTCAGAGGAGTGGGAGACTGGTAAGGCTTATATAAAACTGTAACTAACAGGGGCTACTGTCATGTCAAATTTACAGAAAAATTGTTGCTTTATCGATACGGAATGTCAGAGTGTCAATTACTATGGCTTGCGTGGCGTTTTCAAACATCTCAGATGATCCCTCACGGAAATCCACATTCCCGTTTCCATCGAGATCCAGCCCGATTCTGATCCCCGATCTCTCCCTGAAACCGGTCATCCCCCTGTCCCAGAGAAGCGCCTTTATTTTCTTTCCAGTCAGCGAATAATATCCCTGGATAATGCTGTTATTGCGGTAATCAAGTACAGGGTTGTCGGTACCAAACCCCCTTAATTTAATCTGTAAACGCACTGCAGATCCGTTTATTACAATGCTGTCTTCACTGAAGCAGTCCCGGACCGAGCAATCAGCTTCCGATCCGTCATCATTTACCTGCCAGAAGCTTACCTGGTCATCAGAAAGATCCGAATTACCGTTTCTGTCAATGATATAGTACACTGAAAACCTGCTGTATTCCGGATTGTTTTGATGGTTTTTGACTGCTGCTACACCTATCCTCTTGTCTCCAATCAAAATGCTGCCGTAAAGGACCTTTTCCCATCCCTCGACAGACCGTGAGATAAAACCGGGTTTAGTGGACAAAAGGGCGATTCTCTCATAGGGAGTATCATCAGTTACAGAGGACAGGCTGACATTTGACGGTTCATGGAGTGCAAGGTTGACATTACTGTTTTTAAAAGGATCGAAAATAATAGTGTCTGGGCCTTCTAATTTTTCAAAATGGCAGACTCTGTACCGCCTGAACTTGTAGCGGACAGTATCCTGATTGCCATTGAGCGCCACAAACAGATAATAAGTAAACGGAGTCTCGTACAGTGCAAAGGTATTGAAATCATTAAAGAGCATGAATCTTCCGGTACTGTCTGTAAAGGTCCGGTAGATCAGATTAATGTTGGAATTGTCGCGCATTGTAACGGAAACCGAATCCAGCCCCTTTCCATCCGGCCCCACCACATAGGCTTCAAGTGATGCAAAATAGTCGGGACATATATCGCGGTATTTAAAATTGATAACAGTGTTTTTGATGGCAAAGAATGAGATCGCCAGGGTCATGGTTATGCAAATCACCACAAATATGATCGTGACGGAAACTACCGGGTTTTGCTTAATAAAGCTCAGCTTTTGGAGGAATTTTTCCATATCTGAAAAATAAACGATTCGGAATGGGGAAATGTTACATAATCGCCTGGTTTCATTCAGAAAGTCTGGGTTCCTGCTTTTGCTGATATAGGACAAATTGTTGAATTTAAAGCTAATGCGGAAAAATAATTTGTCCTTTAAAAAAATAAT
>DAOTAZ010000122.1:0-9226 GCA_035382965.1 Chitinispirillaceae bacterium
ACTCGATATACTCCATGTGAACTATCTCACTCCAGCTCATACCTTTGAACTCATCTGCCATAGGAACCTCAAACTCTGCATGCGCAGTGTTAATACGTCTGGCATCGAGATCAAGCAATACTCTCCCCCTCCCTTTACCTGCAAGCGGGAAATTGTCAAGCATACCCGCAGTATCAGGATCGATCAGTTCTATTCTGTAAGAAAAGATCCAGCTTACAGCGGCAAATCTGGATTGAGAAGTATATATACTGTCAAAAATAAAAGACTGGTAAAGATGTCCCACTGCGTCTCCATGGCTTGTTTCGATTGGGAACTGACGATCACGGTCCCATTTGTCACCAGGTGCCACAGGACTCTCCGGAAATACAGGAAGAACTTTAGCAAAACTCCTGAAAAGATCCCACCCACCGATATTGATAACCGGAACATCCGTAGTATCAGTCAGATCAAGTGATCCATCTCTGGGGGAAAAAAGAAGAGAGACATTATCAAACTGCTGCTCAAGGTTTCTAATCTCCTGTTCAACCAGAAAATCGGAATTTATCCGGGTCTGCTCAGCTTTAAAAGTGATAACTTTTCTGTTTTCAGGAGAGAGCCCGCTCTGAAGGAAAGTTCTCAGGCTGCTATTAAAAATCTGAGGCACACTGTCCGATACGATTTTTCCCTTTATGTCCACTCCAAGAAGATATCGCCAGGTCTTTGCACTGTCAAAGTCGATCTCAAGGTAGATCCTTCCGCTCTTCTGGCAGGAAAAAGTAAACAGGAGGGCAATCGATAACAGAGCCGGCTTGAGCATCGAAATAAGGTGTTTTTCTTGCATTCAGTACTTCAGATAGATACAATTATGTTGAAAATAAGCGGATCCGCTGATTGTCCTGTAATAACACCGGATCATCTGTTTAACAGAACTATAATTATAAATAATGCTCCGCCGGACATGAAACCTCTGCTGAAAAAATACAAAGCCGGCACGATTCTTTTCCATGAGAACGACAGCTCACGTGAACTGTATATAATTCAAACCGGAAAGGTCAAAATCTACAGGATGATCGGCAAGCATGAAATGCAACTGGCTGTACTTGGTGAAGGATCTGTGCTGGGAGAAATGGCATTGATCGTTGGAGAACCAAGGAGCGTCTCTGCCAAAGTGATCGAGGACAGCGACCTGATACAACTCGATTCGAAAACTTTTGATGAAGA
Organism: Chitinispirillaceae bacterium; assembly: GCA_035382965.1. Classification (GTDB taxonomy): domain Bacteria; phylum Fibrobacterota; class Chitinivibrionia; order Chitinivibrionales; family Chitinispirillaceae; genus JAAYIG01. Next base: position 1,201 of record DAOTAZ010000122.1, read on the forward strand.
GATAGAAGGGGTTCCTCCATGGTTCATGACTATCATCAAGATGACAATCCAGAAGATATACCAGGCAAAAAACCGGCTTCAGAATATAAGCAGTGAGCATCAAGGTCCCAATATCATAATAACAATCCTTTATTTCTTTAATTTTTATGACAAACATAACAACGGACTGGATATCGCTCAAACCCGGCTGAAGCTTGTACAACTGCTTGGTGTCACTTTACATAAAGTAACCAGCATTATCTCATTTCTGCACGAAAGAGGGTTTCTTGAGATTAAAGATGAAAGAATGTTTCTTTGTTCCCGCAAAGAAATGGAGGATTACTGCAGTTTTCTGAGATTACTTATACGTAAACAGTTCGAGAAGCTCCAGCCACTTGATAATGAAGCTTTCGGAATAGTCGAGAAGATCTGGAATTCCAATGGAGAAATCAGAAAGTTCGAAGAAGGATTAACAGAGATAAGCGGGGATGCATTCTTGAGCTTTGTAGAAAATACCTCATATTCTTCAAAACCCGATGAGTTACTGGAAATGCTCAGGAGCCAATCCATGCTGACCTATACCATACCCTGTAATTCCGGTGATTCAATTTCAAATTACATTCTTAAAATCGACAATATGAAATGGAAACGTATTTACCTGTACAGCAAATTCAACCAACTCATACCGACCACATGAAAAAAATCATTCTATTACTTACGATGATATTTATCTGTGAAGCAGAACAGAGAGCTGGCGGCATTCTTACATCTAATACCCGGTGGGATGCCGATGAGGGGCCATTTATTCTTGAACGAGACCTGGTGATACCCGAGGGTGTCAGATTGACTATCGCTCCTGGCACAAATATCATAATTACACCATCACCCATCGCCGATACCTCAACCCAGCTCGACAGAACAGATTCTCTATCAATATCCATCAAGGTTCTCGGAGGAGCCCTTATCTGCGTCGGACGACGAGATAAACAAATAAGCTTCTCTCCTTCAGAACCGCAGCCTGGAAGGCACTCATGGTATGGAATAATTCTTAATGCCGCCGAAGAACCATTCACTGAGATCGCTTTTACAGAAATCAGCGGCGCATACTGTGCCTTGTCAATAATGAAATGCAGTCCTGTGATCCGTAACAGTATACTGGAATACAACTATCTTGGAATTAACTGTATCAATAAGAGTTCTCCTCAGATCCTTAACTGTGTAATCTGCCGAAATTTCGCGTCTGGAATAAAAACCCGTGAATCAAATCCCTTCATTACCAGCAGCATCATCGCCTTCAACAGCAACACCGGAGTCTGGTGTGACGGGTTATCAAAAATCAATTTTGAATACAATTGCGTTCACGGTAACGGGGACGGTAATCTCCTCGATTGTGATCCTGAACTGGGAATACTGACAAAAACAAACAAAAACAAGGACTCCTGCGACTTGCACTTCAACCTTTACCGCGATCCGGTATTTGCCGGTTCTTTAGCAGATTCCATTGCTCTTGAAAAGGATATCTCTGTTCCTACAAAGAAAAGCAGGATTAAAAACCATTCTCTGGCCAGAATTATCCATAATGAAGATACGGCAAAACAAGAAGTCAAAGCCAAAACAGGAAAATACAGTCTGTCGAATTATTCTCCATGCATAAATGCCGGTAATCCGGCTGACAGATTCAAAGATGCGGATGGCTCTAAAAACGATATGGGTGTTGAGGGAGGACCAGAATTTTACCACTGATTAAGCTGATTTAAATGAGTTAGCTGATTTATAAGAGAAAAGATCTGGCATCTATGAAACAAATATATGACGATTCTCAATATTACCTGTATTCAAACACTCCATGAAATGCCCTGAAACAGAACCCAACAGGCCTGAGTCTTTCACCCATGTAACTGTCGTAAGTGACAAGCCACAAACTGAAATGCTTTGCTCTTCTATCAAGCGGCGGCAGTAACTTCACATCGTTTGATCCCGGCGTTCTCTGAATCACAAGCAGCTTGTCATGATCCTGTCCTTCAGGGGGATAATCGTTGCGGTAAAACCATTCATGAATGAAAGTCTCAGGGTGAAGACTTCCTGAAGTCATACTCATACCATAATCAAGGGAAGCCGTACCTGGGTCGGGAATCAGAAAATAGCTGTACCCATCCTCGATATACACTGTATCACTGAAAACCCCCTTCAAATCGTAGACAGCATCCACTAAATGGGCATCTTTTACAGGGTGGAAGGAGAGGAGCGAGCTGCCTCTTACCTTGTAAAGCTTCACCCATTCTATAACCGGATTTCTATTTACCTGTACCGAGGAATTAAGATACCGGATTGTACTGTTATAACGGATCGTGAAGTCTGATTCAACCTTGCATTTGTCATTAACATAAGAGAATATCTTCATTGTTACAGACAATGCCTGAAGAAGAAGCGGTATGTAATCCGGGGCATCCTCACCTGCAATATTTCTGAACATCGAATTAACCATCTGTGAGTCGACTCCATCCTGACGACTTGCCAGAAAATCAAGAATATCAATAACCTGGACCGGCTTCACCATCAGAAGCTCCGGAGGAACCGAGTCGCGAATTTCTGAGGGGAGAATCTCCCCCATAGTACTTACATACTCATACTTCCTGCGAATGATATCCCTCGGCAGCACAAAGGAGAAGGCTACCGAATCTGTCAATCCACCACTGTACTCCATGTAACTTCCGGGCACAACAAGTGACTGAAGAGGAATAACATCGTAGTAGGTATCCACCCCGAAAGATCCAAGCAGCACAGTAGTAGAGATATTCCACTGAATTCTTTCTACTTCTTCACCCGCGAAATAAGCATGAAGATCCACAGTATCACCCGGAGCCCCCTCTGCCAATCCCCTGTTATCGAATACAAAAGCCAATGGCCTGACCCTGTCATTATCCACCCGATCATACCTGTCCGGAAACTCCAACCCGCATCCTGCAAGCAGCAAAGAGACAAATAGAGCCATTCTTTTCATGGCACACCCCTGTCAAAACTCCACTTTCAGTCCAAAGGATGGAATAAATGGTGAAGTTACAGATATCTGTTCCGTGTAATCATAGTTGTAAATCGTGAGCTCAGGGCTTTTATACATGAACCATAGTACATTCTGCAGATCCAGATAAAGAGACATCATCCACTTGTCATATATAATCTTTTTGTCAATCCGGAAATCGACCTGGAAAAAGGGGTCGTTACGGGCACTGTTCTCTCTCCCCATCTTGGGTTCATAGATGCGGTTAGTAATATTAAACACCCGGTCAGCAACTGGTGTAAATGGATTGCCGCTGACATAACGCACTTTTGCACCTGCCTGCCACTCCTTTGGCAGTTTATAACTGAGAATAAGCTGGAGATTATGGGTCTGATCACGGGTATATGGAATATACCTGTTCTCCCTCCGGCTCCAGCGTTCACTTCTGGACAAAGTATAGGCAATCCATCCGAAGAAACGCTCGCTTTGTTCATGACGAAGCATGAATTCCAGTCCATACATGCGAGCCCGCCCCCAATCCAGAAAACCAGGGGTATTTTGATCATTAAGCATATCAGTAGGTGTGGCCAGCTCAGGAATGTCCCACTGCGTGTTACGATATATCTGCACATCGGCATAGAGCAGATCAGAAATCTTCCACTGGTATCCTCCTGTAATATGGCTGGCTTTTGTCGCCGGAAGCATTGGGTTACCCACAGTATCATGGATTGTAAAACCCATCGGCTGCGGAGTCTGGCTGTAGGAACCGACAGCCGCTTTAAAGGAATGCCGGGAATTTAATTTGTAACCGGCTGAAAGGCGCACTGATGGTTCTCCACTGGGCCCTTTTCTGTTGTCAAAGTCACGATAATCCCAGAACTCGGGTATAATTGAGCCCCTGTAAAGCAGTTCCGGATAGTAATCATATCTGAGTCCGGGAATTATATACAGATCGGGAATCGGGTTGTATTCAAGCTGAAGATATGGACCGATAAGGCCAAATGTTGTTTTCATCGTATCATGGAAGAATGTCTTATCACTGCTGGGAAAGATGGCATAGTGATAATAGGGTTGCAGCCACAGATCTGTTCCGGTAGTCAGCTTAATCTGAGGAGAGATTTTACAAGATGCTTCGGCACGAAGCAGATACTCCCATGCCTCATATGTCCATTTGGCGTACCCAAAGATGGAGCCAAGCCCCTCTCTTTGCACCACAGCGGCCCTCAGGCTGTTCACCCATCTCCCCACACTGAAATCCCATCCCAGCATCGCCATATTGAACGCATTGATATTTTCCAACCTGTCAACCACCTGATCAACTTCAGTACTTCCACCCCTCATAAAGGGCACAATCATATTAAGTTCATCCTTGGAACCGAAAAGAGTCATGAAAAGCTTGTTTTCCGCATCAAGATCCACATCCGCCCTGACAGTGTAATCGTAATAATAGGGGACAACACTTATAGGCATGTTAAGTTTATCACCGATCTTTTTAACTACAACCCCCAGGATATCCCCGAAATAGCTTCTTCGTACATTGGCCAGTATTCCACCCCTGGATCCTACCGGCCCCTCCGCGAAGAAAGTGGCATCGAACAGGTTTACATCGGCAAATCCTTTTGCCCTCTGCCTGTCGGCATTTCTGCTTTGAAGTTCAATGACTCCGGCAACTGAATTACCATATCGTGAACTGTATCCTCCGGGATAAAGATCAACCGATTCCAGAGCCTCGGAATTGTATGTAGATTTTATTCCCCCGAAATGGTAGAGCATCGGTATCGGTACCCCGTCAAGATAAAACTTCGAATCCCAGGTAGGTGCACCTCTCACCCTGATAGAGCCCCCTCCAAATGAGGAACGTCCCACCCCTGGAAGAGCCTGTACCACTTTCACCGCATCACCGGAAAAACCGGGAATTTTCCTTACCTCTCCTCTGGAAAGGGATCTTCTTGAAACTTCGCGGGACTCTGTTCTCCCATAAACCACTATCTCCAGATCTGAATAGCTTGTCCGCTGCAGCCTGTAAACAACCTCTGTAACCTCTCCGCAGGCAACTGTATCCCCTATCTCAAAAGGCTCACATCCGGCCGCAGATACCCTGATCCTTACCGGACCGCAGGGTAGAGATTTGAAGGAGAATTTTCCTAAGGAATCACTGACTGTGGTAATACTTCCCTGCTCTGAGTTCTGTCCTGAAAGCTTTCCTATTTGATTTATGTAGACACTGAAAGGGACCTTCAGTGAGGAATCTGCAAGAGTGTCTGTAAAAAACACCGCCACATCCGCATCAGCTACAGGTGTTCTGGTACCCCTTTCGTATAGTACTCCGGTAAAATTCACATACTCCCGTATGCCCTCCAGCACATCTTCCAGAGTCACCGTATATTGATAAGTAATTATTACCGGGACTTTTTTCCCATCCGCCTCTGCAGGAGAAAACCTGAACCTTCTCACAGCATCCATTACCACACTGTCAAGTTCAGGGTGAACCCCGTTAATCAGTGCCACACTGTCAACATCACCATTTTCATTCACAAGGAGATCCACCGTTACCGTACCCTCTATACCTTTTCGGGATAGTACAGATGGATACTCCAGTTTTACAAATTCAATCAGTTCAGGTTCTTTCTCAAGGATAAAGGACTCTTCCCCCGAAGAATCTGCCATACCACTCGATGATTCTACACCCGGTTCAGTCCCTGAATACACATCCTGTAAAACAAAACCAGCCAACAGAAGCAAACAGAGTAAACTTCTCATCAGTACCTACCTCGGCCCTGGAATCAACAACCGGGTGAAGACCGGCTATATCTTTTTATAAGCAAGCAATGGACCGCTGACCACAGATCACTGATTAATCTGATTAGACTGATTGCACTGATTCTTTTTGTAAAGTGTTCAGGTGTGAAAAGACATTATGGAGCTATTGGATGGTATTAATTTCAGCACCAGATTGATAAATACTTTGAATGCGGGTTACTAATAAGAATGCCGGAGAAGATCAACCCTGGGTGAGTTCAAAGCGGAAACGAACTATCTGCCACACAGCTACCGGCTCCTCACCTCTGAGTGCTGGTTCAAATACCAGCTTAAGACAGGCATCATAGACTTTCTCTTTAGATCCATACCCCAGATCATCAAGCACAATGACCTGTTTTATCTTCCCATCACTGTCAATTAACACCTTTGCCCTCACCACTCCCTCAATTCTTTTCTCCAGCATCTCTCTTGAGTACTCAGGCTTTACCCTGACCTTCAGACGCGGAACCCTTGTGACAGTGGTAGCAGAGACAACCTGACCCTGAAGATCCTCGTTTGTTGCTTTGAAAGTGTCAATTTCGGTATTGAGAGTGTTTCCCAGTTTTCCTATCACCGCATCTGAACGGCTCCCCTGAGCACCCAGACCGGTGGAGTAAACTCTTCTGAGCCCGTAAACCTTCCGGGGAGCCTTCTTCGATGATTCCACCTGCTTTTCCTCCACAGTCTCATCGACTTTCTGATTCAACAGAGGTTTCTCTGTTAAATCAATCGGCTTTCCACTCTCTTTCTTTTTTTCGGGCTCTGCCTTTTTCTTCTTTACTTCAGGTATAACTTCCGTCTTTTTCTGATCTATAATAAACCTTGCTGCCGACTCGATTATTTTCCTCTCTTCAACACGGGGATCGGGCTTTTGCATATGCAGAAATATGCCACTGAGAGCAAACAGGAGAGAAAAGAAGAGAAGATAGACAGGGAAAAGATCTCTTCCTCCGGATTGTCTTCCGGAAAGGGCATAGAATTCAAGCATCTTTTTCCGGGCAGAATCCACGTGCCTACTCCTCCCGGACCACCAGTACCAAAAAATCGGTAAACCCGGCTTTGGAACAGGTGTACATGATTTTTTTGACAGCAGCAAACTGAATTTCTCTGTCACACTGAATCACCAGCTCACTTCCCGATGAATCGCTGCTTCTCTGACGCATCACTTTCATCCATTCATAGACCCTGGGTACAAGAAGAGAATCCCCTGATAAAAGTGAATCTGTACCGGCCAGAACACGACCCTCGCAAATAACCGCCTTTTTTGTAATCTCAATGGAGCTGCGTACCCGGGGAGTTTCCTCTGAAGTGGACACTGGAAGAACCAGATCTGCTGCAGGAGTCACAAGGCTTCCCTCGGAGGAAAAACTCTTTATAAGAAAGACCAGCAGAATTGTCATTACGTCAACCAGCGATGTCAACTGGGGACGCACAGTGTCATCATTGGGAGCAGATTTTTGCGGCAAAATGCTCATAGAGCTGCTCCCGGATCAGCAGTAGCACTGGAAAGACCCACTTTTTTAAATCCTGCCTGCCTGCAAAGATCCATCACCCTGACAACATGCTTGAAAGGGATATTGTCTCTCGATGCCACTATCACCTCATCATCATACCCAAGCTCGGCCACCCGCATCCTGATCCGTGCTGAGAGCGTGTCAAAAGGAAATTCGGGCCCGACAGCCAGCGAGTCAAGCATCCTTTCACCAAGCACAATCCCCAAATAATCGGTTCCAATACGTACAGTCAATCTGGGAACAGGTTTCTCAGAGGCATCACCAACACTTGTACCTAAATCGGGTGGAAGAGAAAACTCGACAATGGCATGATGAGTAAAAACGGCCATCGATACCAGAAAAGGAATAAGAATGATAAATACATTCATGACAGGTGTCACATCGACATCTGCATTATCAACAATCTGAGAGGGAGGACGGCTGAAGCGAAACAGAGAAAGCATCAGGATTTCTTCTTTTTCAGGTAGTTTAGAAACTTTACGACCGCTTCGTCAAGATCCTTGGTCAATTGATTCTGCTTGTTTACCAGAAAAGTGTATGCTATCATGCAGGGAACAGCCACAATCAGCCCGAAAGCAGTGGTGATCATCGCCTGGGAGATACCGGTGGCCAGAAGTGCAGCCTTTTTTGCGGCATCAACTGTTGCAAGTGAAGAGAACGACAACTGTAAACCGGTAATAGTACCCAGAAGCCCCAGCAAAGTGGCGATATTGGCAAACAGAGAAAGGTAATTTAA
>DAOTAZ010000123.1:0-9199 GCA_035382965.1 Chitinispirillaceae bacterium
TTTTATGGTTTTTTAAACAAATTTAATTCAAAATCCATACAAAGTACCTTTTCCAGAAATAACGCCTTTACATATTTTCTCAATATCATTGATTGTCTTTTTAAGCCAGGGATTGATAGGATCTTCTTTTTCAACCACTTCCCAGAAAATCGCTTTGTATTTATCTATTTCTTCGTAGTAATGTTCTAACTGTTCTTTAGTATGAAAGTATTCTTTTGCCCAAAGTCTTGATAATATTCGTACTCCACCCGTTTTATCATTTGTAATACTTCGTAATTCATTAAATGGCTCTGCAGCATTTTCCCCTATTTGAGCCATAAATCGGTTACGTATAGAATGAATTGGACACTGTCACATAGAGAATCCTGCCTGTGATGGTTTTCCGGAATGAACAATAATTCGTCACTTTCAGCATTAAGAATCTCCAGTAATCGAAAAAAGTGTTGTATAATGTATATTTTTATCGAACACTTCTGAACCGGATGTACAGATATGATAATCATGAACAGAAAAACTAAACTGAGATTACTGTCAGCACTTACAATGTTCCTGTTAGTCCAGGTACAGATTCTCCATGCAGGGACCTACAAAGAGGTCACAAACTTTGGAGAAAATCCAAGCGGAACCCAGATGTTTCTTTATACACCTGACAAGGTTGCCGCAAAACCTCCGATTCTTGTCGTTTGTCACTGGTGTCACGGGACTGCAGACGCCTGTTATAATGCTTCTTACTGGTACTGTTCGTTTGCTGAAAGTCAGGGGTACTATGTGATTTTTCCCAATGCGGCTAGCAGTGATGGTTGCTGGGATGTAGCTTCTACGGAAGCGCTTACACATGATGGAGGTAGTGATCCACTGGGAATTGTTTCGATGGTCAGGTATGTTATCAAAAACTACAATGCCGATTCCACGCGAGTGTATGTTACAGGCGTTTCATCGGGTGCAATGATGACCAATGTGCTGCTTGGAGCTTATCCGGATGTTTTTGCAGCAGGATCCGCATTCGCAGGAGTACCTTTTGGATGCTTTTCCGGGCCGGACAGTTGGAATGATGATTGTGCGAAAGGAAGAATCACAAAAACCGCTCAAGAGTGGGGAGATCTTGTTCGTAACGCATTCCCGGGCTATACCGGAAAACGTCCGAAAATTCAGATGTGGCATGGAACCAATGATGAAGTGTTAAGTTTTCACAATTTTGGTGAAGCTGTAAAGCAGTGGACAAATGTCCTGGGAGCGGATACGATACCCGCATCTGAGGAAAAAGATGTATTCCAGTCGGGATGGGTACGATGGCGCTACAATAATTCCAGCGGTGAGACTGTTGTTGAAACAATTATTGAACAGGATCAACCTCATAATCTTCAGGTGTTGCAACAGGAAGCATTGTCGTTTTTTGGTTTGGACCAATCGACGGATGTAAGATCACGACCCGTGCTGAAAAAAGGTTCTCAGTCAAGTTCAGCAATTGTCACATCATTTATTTCAGCCGACCGGATAGCAGTTACAATACGATCAATTCCTGGTACTGCTTCTTTGTCATTGTATACAATAAATGGCAGGATGGCTTTTAATTATCCTGAAACATATTCATCGACAGGAATGTTTGCATTCACAATTGATAAGAGTGCTTTGCTACAGCAGGTATCAAATCTTTGTATCGCAAGAGTTACATTGAATGGCTCTGATGCAGGGGCGTTCAGGCTGACTATTCAAAAGTAAATTTTTGTCCCGGTTTTGAAGTGTTAATGTGATAAATACGGTTTATCACATTTCGTGCATTGAATGCCCACTGAATCTGTATAGAGTGAACATAGCTCCGAAAAAGCGCTCACTGAGCGCAGTCGAAGTGCGGTAAAACACTCCGCAAGAAAAACCTATTTAACAATATTCACCCTGTGTACCTGAGATGAATTACCCCCGGATAATTTCAGGATATACAGTCCATTATCGAACTGCTCTATCGGAATTCGGAACTGTTGATTGGAAGCAGATGACAATTTTCTGTTCAATACTGACTTGCCGTTAACTGCATACATATTTATGTGAATCGCTTTACCGGGACAATTTGCCTGTATTGTGAAATTTGCAGGATTGTAAACCAATCCCGGTATGAAAAGAGAGGAACCTGCAGCAGTTGAAACAGCACTCTCCAGTACAATTTTGTCTATATTGGGTCCACCGTCAGAACTCAGAGATGTAAGCGTAATTGTGTTAACTCCTTTTACAAGATTGATACTAATCTCTTTTGTATTCCATGTTGTCCAGGCTCCTGTCGGATTAAAACTCAGTGAATTGATAACCACAGAGCCGTTAACGGTAACCGAAACAGGGCGGTCAACTGAAGAACCATTGGCAAATGTAATGACTGCCTTTCTTTCGCCGTTTCCTGAAACACAAACCGCGAATTCAATGGATGATCCAACTTCATTGTTGAAATTTGCATAACCGGTTCCGGAAAAACCACTGTTGGTTGATTCAACTATAGAGTTGATCATCTTTGTGTTTTCACCCTCGTAATGAATGGAATCAGTTGAGGTAAACGTGAAAGCTGCATTGAGAGTGATATTGGATTTCAATGATGAAACGGTGTAAGCGGGGTTAGTGCCTGTATGATCCCCGGACCATCCGGCAAACACCCAGCCGTCAAGAGGCACTGCCTTAAACTCAACTTTTGCTCCTTCTGCCAATGAACTTCCGGAAGGACTCTGTTCTATGATTCCACCCGGTGCGGCCGTTGTTTTTATCTCATATCTGGTACCGGAACCAATCTGAACCCAGTCAGGAAGAGTTGCGTTATACTGTTTTGCAAGTGCAAGCACATCATCCAGCCTGCTGTTTGATGTATACTTATTTCCGCTTCTGTCAAACATGGGGTAATCACTGTACCTGGTAGGTTCCCATGCGAAACAGCCCAAACCCATTTGATTAGGAAGATTGTACATTACATCATAAATCAGTTTTGTTCTCTGAGCAGTGTGCTCCAGACTCATCACTGCAATACCATCCCCTGCAACATTACCGAACATTTCACGCCAGTCACCACCATTGTTTGTTGTCCCGTATGTTGACCCACCGATAAAATCGAAATCGATTCTGTTTTTTATTGTGTTGTACCAGTTCATGAAATCCCCGTCGGGTCTGGGACGCCCATGTTGCAATACAATCTTTATGGTCGGATCAACATCCCTGACACCCTTGACTCCAGCATTAACAAGGGCCGCAAACCTGTCAGCGTTGCTGATGGAAACACCGGACATTTTGGAATTAATCTCATTTCCCACCTGAACCATATCCGGTCTCAGACCCAGATCCACCAGGGTCTGGATATTGTGTTTGACATATTCATAAGCCTTCTTACGCATCTGCTCATCGTTGTCATTTGCCCAGGCTCTGGGTACATACTGATGACCAATGGAGGCCCAGGTATCGCTCATATGGAAATCAAGAAGAAAACCCATCTGATGCTCTTTGATTCTCCTGGCTATTGCTATTGTATGATCAAGATCACACCAGCACACATTGGGGTTTGCTCCTGAATAAGAATTCTTAGCATAGCCTTCAGGAGCACACGGATCAACAAAAGTACGGATACGGATGAAATTAAACCCGTGCTCCTTCAGTATTTGCAGAAGGTCCTTTTTTACACCATTATCCCAGTAGGTCGCTCCAATACTCTCATCTTCAAGTACCCAGGAGATATCAGCACCAACAATAAAGGGTCTGGCTGAAGTCAAACCTGGAAAAATGAGCGCTGCAAGCATGAATGACAATATGCACCGGCTTATTTTATTGACTATGAGTTTGATATTTTTCATAAAACACCCCCTCTGACAAACTGAATATATTTACTGATAACAAATTGTCCGATTTGATTGTCCGGCTTTACTTTACTATGTAAATACCGCTTGATGGCAGTACTGCCGGTAAAACTGAATATTTCTTTCCTGAAATAGAATACATGCTGTTTCCAGTGTATCTGCTCCTGTTTCTGATACTGATCTGCGGGTAAACTTTATGTGTTGTTTTTAAAGGCGTTCCACTGGAATGGTTCATTGAAAATTCCACGTTTGTAATAATACCGGATTCGAAAGCGCCAAGATCCGGTGCCGCAGCAGTGAAGGGAATACCGACATCCTCACCTTTGTCTATCATTTTGCTTCCCGGTGCCAGCTTGAGAAAGTGAACGTCAGATAAGCTGCCGTCGGCCTTGCGTGGACCCAGCATTCCCGGAATGTTGTCGAGGCTCCGGCCGGTCACTGTCATACTCGGATCATCAATACTGAGAAAATCTGAGGCCGAAGGGGTGATGGACAAATCCCATGTGTTGTTTTTAGTATTGACTCCGTAACCGTCAATGTAGCTGTTCTTATTGGGAAAACCGATATTGTTCCTCATGATGTGTTTTTTTGATCCTGTCAGGATAACACCATCTGTTCTGTTTCCATTGGCATCCCAGGTGCTGGCCCACATGTTATACTGCGTTCCATTGCTGTATGAGGTATTGTTGTACCAGGTATTGCCGCCGGAGGAATGGTTGGCATAAAAGCCGGAGGCACGGTTTTTCCAGGCCACACAGTTTTTGACAATGTGTCTGATACCGGTTTTACTGCTGCCGATTTTGAATCCATTGCCGTTCCCTGCTCTTTCGGTCCCATAATTGACATATCCGTGTCCCATCGCAAAACAGTTCTCAACTATGACCGGTACTTCCTGCGAGATGAAATCCCATCCATCATCGGAGTTCCACCACGCACGGCATCCCCTGAAGATTGTTGATTTTCCTGTTTTCTGGTAGTGCACCCCGAAGCCGTCTGCGTTTTCACCATTGCCCTGATGAGAGTATGGGTCATAATTGTCATGAGAATCGCAATTGATGATCTGATGACCGCCTGTGGTGGTGTTAATGAAAAAGCCGGAGCCGAAGATGTGGTGAATGTTAAGGAGTTCGAAAATATTGTCGTGAGCATTGCCGCCCACACTTATTCCGGTGTTGGAGCGGGTGTTCATTGGAACATTACACACTTCGAAACCTTTAAGGTGCAGCCAGGCACCGGTAACATTAAACCCCTGGGTGTAATTTGGATCGGGCTGGATCTTCAGGTTGGAAAAATCAAAAACAGGAGTCTCTCCTGGAAAAGCGAAGTAGCAGATCCGCTTTTCCTCCGAGGTTCCGCTTTTGTTAAATTGAACACCTGCTGACCCGGTGAGATTTACAATCTTGTAAACTCCGCCTCTGACGTACACCGTATCTCCCGGACCTGCCGCTTCAATGCCTTTCTGAAGAGTGGCAAATGGTTGAGTCTGTGATCCTGGAGACGAATTGTTGCCGTTTGTGGCTACATAATAGGTTTTGGAATCCGCTGCAGACATAAACAGTGCAATAATCGCAAATGCACTAAACATCTGCCTGCCGCACCTGGAAAAATCATCTATCGGATTATCTGTTTTTCTCATTTCATTTCCTCCAGAGTAAATCGATTTGACCGATCAGCCGGTTACGGATTTCTATATTTAATATAACCACGATTGAGAGTAAAAGCCTTTATCCGGAATACCGAAAATTAAAAAACTGTGTACAAAATGTATACAAAAATATCGGTAACTCATTGAAAATAACCAAGATAAAAAGATTAAACAAAAAATATGAGATGGTATTGTATACACCCACTGCGGTAATCCTATTTAAGAACATGAACCGTCTTTACACTGGCAACATTACCTGCTTTTACTCTCAAGATATAAACCCCATTATCGATCATGTGGACAGGCAGTCTGAACTGTCTTGAACCGGACCCTGAAATCAGTTTTCTGTTCAAAACAGTCTTTCCGTCAATTGTGTGCATCTGTATCTGAACCTCTTTACCGGGGCAGTATGTCTGGATTGTAAAACCGGCAGGATCAAATGTGATTACCGGTTTATCAGATACTGAACCTGAGCGCACTGAAACAGCTCTCTTAAATTCGATCTTATCGATATTGGGATCACCATCAGAAGTCAAGGATGTGAATTTTATGCTGTTAATGCCTTTGTTCAGGTTGATAGATACTTCTTTGGTATTCCATGTTGTCCAGGCGCCTGTAGGATTAAAACTCAATGAGTTTATTATCACAGATCCATTTACTGAAACCGAAACCGGACGGTCAGCGGAAGAGCCGTTGGCAAATGTAATTACGACATTTTTTTCACCATCACTGGAAACACACACTGCAAATTCAACAGATGAGCCTGTTTCGTTGTTGAAATTTGCGTACCCTGTTCCTGAAAAACCGCTGTTGGTTGATTCTGCTATTGAGTTAAACATCTTTGTGTTTTCACCCTCGTAGAGAGTGGAGTCAGTTGATGTAAATCTGAATGTGGCGTTGAGAGAGACATTTGAGATCAATGATGTAATGGTATATGACGGGTCAGTACCTGTATGGTCTCCCGACCACCCTTCAAATGCCCAGCCATCAAGCGGAACCGCTCTGAATGTTACTTTTGTACCTTTTGCAAGTGAATCACCGGCCGGGTTCTGCTCTATTACACCTCCGGGAGCAGCAATTGCATTTATCCCGTAAAGGGTGTCTGTTCCCACTCTGATCAAAGAGAAATCATCCACCTTGCACCAGTTGTTTCCGTTATAACAGATGTTACTCCGACACGGCATTTCCCGCTGGTAATCTGAATATTGGGGATGCTTATCCCTGTCCATTTGCTTATCGCTTTGTTGATAGAATAGCTCATTTCGGAGCCGCCGAAGTCGCTGATAAAAATCTTACAGGTACTCTGGCCTCCGCTGCTCTGCACCCATGCCTTCAGCTCGTAGGTACCGTTGGGAATGCTGGAAATATTTTGTGAAGCAGTTCCGCTCTCGGTCTGATGAAGGCAGAATCTTCCTGAGTAACGTGAACCGGAGGCGTTTTTAGCTCCGCTCCATCCTGCAAGAGAGGTTTGCAGAACGCGGTCGGCTTCAAAACCGGGGTTCAGTATGTAATTATTACCCGGCCCTACACGCCAGGTGCCTTTGACAGCATCGAGTGACCACTGAGAAAGAGAATTAAATACGGGTGTTGTTCCGTTAAATGTTACAGGGCACCACTGGTTGTATCCGATTCCATTACCGGCAAAATCACTCCAGCGGTCTCCACAGAAGATAACGGTTGTATCTTCTGTACCTTTTACCGTGATGAAAAAGCCAGTCTGGGTAACATGGCAGAAGTCAAGTCCGGAGTTGACCATAATGCCTTCGGATGAATACGGGCCAAGAATGTTTGTGGCAGAGATGTAGTAGCAGTGTGATGAGTTCCAGCCGTGAAGATCCGATGAGCAGAAATAATACCTGCCCCTGTATTTGAACATACAGTTTCCTTCTCTTCCAGCTCCTTTGAAAACGCGTACTGCCTGTTCACAGTTAAGAAAATCGGATTCCCGCAGCGGAATAACATATAAGTTGCTTCGTCCGCTTTTGCTTGAACAGATTATGTATGCCTTGCCGTCATCATCCTGAAAAACTGTCTGATCCCCGGTTCCCTCATTGGCAACTCCTGAGGAAACTGAATTTTTTCCTGGGTAAATTTTCCGGTAGGAGTACTGCTGGTCGCAAACAATACTCTGTTCATCGATTCCTGAGCAATAAGAACATACTTCTTTGTATTGGAATTGTAGACAACACCTAACCGTCCAAACCAGCCAAATGATCCGGTGAACACTATTCCTTCGTACTTCCAGTTGACAAGATCCTTTGATGAGTAGCATGTCACTCCCAGAAATCCGGTATCTCCGTTTTTACTGGTAGGATTATTATAGTAGGTTATTGCACCATTGTACTTGGCCCCGTACCAGTACCATGTATCACCAATTTTTATGGTTCCTCCGCCCTGAGAGTAGATTGGATTACCAGAAATATCTTTCCAGAAGGTATTGTTCTGAATAATCTGAGCGGATGTCATTTCATTTATTATCACAATCATCAGACAGACAAACATGAATTTTTTTATTCCTGATTTCAGGTACATTTCAGATCCCCTCATGGATTAGTGTATATGTCATTAGCACTTGACAAGCTACTTAAACAAACTGATATTAAACACTCTTGCCCCGTTCCGTGAAACCAGTTCCAGAAGATATAGCCCGTTTTCAAGATGATTAATCGGCAATTGATATCTATTGGAACCGGTCATTTTCCTGTTCAGAACTATTTTCCCATCCATTCTGTACATCCTTACTCTTACAGCCTCTGAATGATGTTCTGTTTGAATCGTAAAGTCGGTCTGAGGTGTAACCTGTATGTAACCGGATGATGCCGCTCCTGATCCGAAGTCAAATTTATACGACTGAGCATGAGATGCTGCCGCATAAAAGGTAAGCATGAAAAACAATTTTACAAGCAGGCTTTTTTTCTGTAATCTCACTGTTCAGTCCTTTGATTACTGTCCTGAATCACCACATTTTAGCACGTATACACAATTTCCCAGACATACGTGTTTTCTGTATTCACCAATATAAGGACAATCTGAGCTGTGAAACATGATAAAAAGAGAGAAAACATCAGATTCCGTTGGCCGGGATGCCCACGCCTCCCTGAAGTGGGAAATCTGTTGAAAACCGTTTTTTCAAGGAATGCAAAGCCTTTTTTCTGCAGAATGGAACAGCATACCTTAGCCGGCTTTATTGAAAAGAAAGCAGTCGTGAGTTGGTTCTCTGGTTCTCGAAAGATAACCTTATCCAGTCTTCTGAGCGCGCAACTGAAGATACTCTGACCTCATCTATACTTCCATCCATATTGAAACTGACCTTGTGTGTACCATGAGCCCCGATAACAAAGTCGGCACCGCGTCCATACCCGATTCCATCGGTAAATGGCACCGTACTTCTTAGTACTCCGTCTACATAACCTCTGACTTCGTTGCCGTCATAGGTACATACAATAAAATGCCACATCGAATCAGCCAGACTTAAGGAGTAATCATTGCAGGTAGCATTGATACCGTTATCGGAAAAGATGACAAAATGGAAATATCCCTCTCCGACCAGGCGTAAAAGGTAATTATCACCCATACTCAGTATTTCAGAGATGGTCCCATCAAGTTTTTTAATCTTTACCCATGCAGAGACAGTGAGATACTGCGGCTTTAAAACTGTAGTCGCATTGTAAACCGGTATCATGTCAGGTATTATCTGTATGGAATCTGAAGTCAATGGTTTTGCCTGAACAAAGAA
>DAOTAZ010000124.1:0-9188 GCA_035382965.1 Chitinispirillaceae bacterium
CAGGGAAAATTCTGCGGGATGGCGTTGCAACAGAAAACCTGGCAGACGAGGTTTATGTAAGTGTGGAACGCAATTTTCCTGGTTTCCTGCCTCAACTGCAGGGGTTCCCTGAGGCGTTCTCCTCCAAGGAGAACCGGTACAGCGCTGTGGGGAATCAGGTAAAGCGGATATTTGTGCGTGCAGCCTGGAACAATATGGCTATAGCGGAACTTCGTGACCTTAACCGTCACAGGAGCGGTTTCAGGTTCTCTCCACTGTATCCTGTCGGTTTTTATCTTCCTCAAGGTGTAAGCAACCCCTCTCTTGACATACTGCTGGAGAAGAAAAGAGAATTTCTGAGGGCTGCTGCCGCTTCATCATGCCCGGCAAATTATGTCTACGGTCTGCTTCTCGGGACACAGGTTCCATTCGAGCATTCCACTCATCTTGACAAATTTATCTACGAAATAGAGCTCCGTACTGGAATGGGTGCCCATTTCCGTTACGCGGAGCATCTCAGTGCCGCTCATCAGAAGCTTGTTTCTCTCATCCCGGAATTGAAGGATTATATTCAGGCAGGCACTGCAGAACCGGAATAAAGCTCGAAAAAGAGACCGGCATGAATTATTTTTAAGATGTCACGTCAATATTCCTAAATTGTGACATCTCCATTTTATTGCCATGCTTTTCAGTTTTCCAAGTGGCGCAAAACTTCAGGGAGCAGCCGCTTATGTCACTTTCTATTAAAAAGATCGCGTTCATAGGGAACTATGTACCCCGAAGGTGTGGCATAGCCACATTCACCGCAGATCTCTGTTCCGCTATAAAGGAGCAGTTTCCTGAGATTCAGTGTCTTGTAATAGCAGTCAGCGACATGCCGGGACAATACAAATATCCTGAAGAGGTCAGGTTTGAGATCGATGAAAAGGATATTTCCTCATATCAGCGGGCAGCAGAATTCATAAATATCAATGATGTCGATGTGGTGTGCCTTCAGCATGAGTTCGGGATTTTCGGCGGGAGTGCCGGAAGTCATATCCTTGCACTTTTAAGAGAGATAAAGGCGCCGGTTATAACCACACTTCACACAATACTTGATAAGCCAAGTACAGAGCAGAGAAAGGTGATGGAGGGGTTGTCACAGATCTGCTCCTGTGTGGTATCTATGACCCGTAAAGGTGAAAAACTGTTAAAAGAGGTCTACAATATCCCTCAGGAGAAAATCGATGTCATCCCTCATGGCATACCCAATATTCCGTTTGTGGATCCCAATTTCTACAAAGATGTATTTGGAGTAGAAGGGAAACTGGTGCTTCTGACCTTCGGCCTTATCTCCCCCAACAAAGGAATAGAGCATGTTCTGAATGCTTTACCGGAGGTAATAAGTGAATACCCTCAGACGATGTATATCGTGCTGGGTGCAACTCATCCCAATCTGGTCAGGCAGCAGGGCGAGATGTACCGTATGAACCTGGAGAGGCTGGCGGTTAAAAACGGGGTACAGAAAAATGTAATATTTTACAACCGCTATGTTGAGCTGGATCAACTCAAAGAATTTATCGGTGCCGCGGATATCTATATCACACCCTATCTCAATGAGGCACAGATCACATCCGGAACTCTCTCCTACTGCTTCGGCGCGGGAAAGGCAGTGATTTCGACACCCTACTGGCATGCAGCAGAGCTGCTCTCGGATGGTAAGGGGACATTAGTGCCTTTCGGAGATTCAAAGGCGATTGCCAGGGAGGTGATAAATCTTTTCAGGGACGAAGTAAAGCGCCATGCGATGCGGAAAACGGCATATCTTCTTGGAAGAGATATGGTCTGGAGCAATGTTGCAAGTGTATACGTGAAGACATTTGAGACAGCGCGGATAACCAGAGGACGGATGTCAAGGCGCCTGTTTTCAGCCAAGACTCTTGACCAGCAGAAAATCAATCTTCCCGAGTTCCGTTTTGATCAACTGATCATGATGACTGACTCTACAGGAGTGCTTCAGCACGCAAAGTACACTATCCCGGATTACCATGAGGGATACTGTACAGATGATAATGCAAGGGCACTTATTCTTTCCGTTCTTTTAGAGGAACTTGAGATAAAGGTGCCGGAGATAGAGCGGATGGCGGTCAGATGTATTGCCTTTGTAAACCATGCATTCAATCCTGAGGCAGGGCGTTTCCGAAACTTCCTCACTTTCAGCCGTCAATGGCTGGAGGATGCCGGATCTGAAGACAGTCAGGGACGGGCGATCTGGTCTCTGGGCACATGTGTGGGCAGGACAAAAAACGAGGGAATACAGCGACTTGCGGGTCAGCTTCTGGAGAAGGCTCTTCCGGCGGTAAGCACCTTTACTTCCCCCCGGGCGTGGGCATTTGCGCTTATCGGAATTCATGAGTATTTTCGCAGGTTAAACGGAGACAGGCTCTTTAACACCCTGCGTCATGAATTGACAGACAGACTTACAGAGATATTCCGGAAAAACAGCAGCAGTGAATGGCCCTGGTGTGAGGACATAGTGACCTACACCAATGCCAAGATTCCTCATGCTCTCATACTGAGCGGTCGCTGGACAGACAGGCAGGATGCGCTTCAGATCGGGTTGAAGGCGTTAAGATGGCTTGTGGAGATTCAGACCAGTCCGGAGGGATATTTCAGGGCTGTGGGCAGCAATGGCTTTTACCAGAGGAATCAGGAGAAGGCCAAGTTTGATCAGCAACCAGTGGAGGCTTATTCCATGGTTTCCGCCTGTATCGAGGCTTATCGTACCACTGGAGATGAGTACTGGTTCAATGCGGCAAAGATGGCTTTTGAGTGGTTTCTTGGAAGAAACGATCTTGGGGCGATGGTTTACAATCCGGAGACCGGCGGATGCAGGGATGCTCTTCATGTGGACAGGGTGAACATGAACGAGGGTGGAGAATCTACACTGGCGTTTTTGCTGTCATTGGCAGAGATGAAGCTATTGATGCAGTCGTTGTGAAATGTATCAGATGCAGCGGAGGTTTTCCACAAGGCTCTGGATCAGGTTGGGTGATACGGGTTTGATGAGACAGAGGTCTATCTGGGCCTGGCGTGCTTTTTCCGAGATTCGGGAGAGATCCATCCCTGTCCAGAGAATAATTTTGACACCCGGGATTTTTTTTCTGGCATATTGAGAGATAGCGATTCCGGCCTCGTTAATGGTTTCGGAGAAGCCCAGATCGGTGATTATCAGTTGGTAGATGTTTTTATCGATAAATTTTTTGGCTTCATCGAAGGATTCTGAAGTATCGACCTGGAAATCGGATTTACCAAATAGTTTACGGAAGGCAAAGAGTACCGCCGGGTCATCATCGATGACCAGGAGTTTTTTTTTAGGCAGAGATCTTTTCATTCCGTTCCTCAAAGCGATTAATCATAAACTAACAATTATCATCTGTCAGAACAGCAAACATCATACCAACAAAAAAATCCCTGTTTTTTCCACTTTTTGCCCTGTTTTTCTATTTGTTTTGCCAAAAAAGTTAGCACTATTGCGAATTCTTTTGTCAAAAGCAGGAATTTCCTTCTTTCTGACTCCCCCCTCTCTGGCATCACTCTTGCGCTAGGCTCAAAGTAGCCCGATATACTTTTTCACAAATTCAGGAGGGGTGCATGTCTGCCACCAAGGTCTTAAATCTTCTGTTGGTCTCTTCATTTTTCCTCTTCTGGGGATGTTCCAGGGAAATAACCCGGCAGAGTGCTCTGACACACACCCTGGAGGGGAACAGGTTTATAGCCGGTGATGCCTTGAAGATTTTTATTCCCCTGGATACAGCATCGTTTTTAAATGGAACTTATCCTATCGACTACAGTGGTTATGTGGTGCTTCCTGTTGTCGGAAGGGTAAAGGTGACGGATCAGTCCCCTGCCGAGTTTACTGCCTATATTCAGAAGACCTTTGAGCAGTATATCCGTTATCCTGAGGTGATGGTCATCCCTCTTATACGGGTGTCTCTTCTGGGGGGATTTAAGATGCCCGGGATGTACTATGTGGAGCCTCAGAGATCTGTCTGGGATCTTATCTCCATGGCGGGGGGTACAAACCATGAGAAGGGTTTAAGAAAGCTTGTCTGGGAGCGGGACCGGAGGGTGGTCAATAAGAACCTTATCCCCTATCTTGAGTCCGGGGAGTCGCTCACGATGCTTGGTTTCAGGTCGGGGGATCAGATCTGGACTCCTACCGATAATCGCAATATAAGGGAGATACTGGTAAGGGATATTCTTCCTTTTGCCACATTTGCCCTCTCCCTCTATCTGGGCATAATGACCCTCAAAAACGACAACTAAACCATAACTTAACCAGAGGTATCTTGTGAGTTTCACAACCCAGTCAAATCAGAACAACATGAGCAGGCAACTGGATCACTATATTCATCTGCTTCAGCGCAAATGGTGGTTTGTGCTTCCTGTAACCGCTGCTGTCATAATTATCTATGCTCTGGCGGTAAACAAGCTTGGTATCTCCAGGCCAAAACTGGATGCTACGGCGATACTTCAGTTCGATGATCCGGATGAGCTAAGCAGCGTGCAGGAGAGGGTGGTACTGGAGTCTGATGCCAAGGCGGTGCTGGTAAGGAGCAGGTCGTTTCTGGAGGGGATAGTAAGGAAGCTCTCTTTGCAACTTGAGGTCTCCCGTTACAGCCGCTCGGAGATTTTCGACTCAGTGTGGGTGGGTATCGATGCCCCAATCGGAGATTATGAGTTCAGGCCCAAAGGAGACTCCTATTCTCTCCTCTTTACAGACAGGATGAGTGCAAAAACCAGGATTGCATCGGGGGAGATTTCCACCCTTAAGGAAACATCTCTTCCCGGATTGACACTTCTCTGGTCCCAAGACTTTCTCTCCGGTCCCAGGAGAATCAAATTCAGAGTTCTTCGTACCCGTGATGCTATCGATAGAATAGTGGATAATCTCACCGTAAAGACCTCCGGCAAGGATTTTACTATCATGTCAGTCTCCCTTTCCGGAAGGGACTACGAGATGATCACCAACACGGTAAACGCCATAGCGCAGGATTTTGTTGAGGAGAATTCAAATACCAAGAGGAGCAGGAAGGGCGAGGTGATGGAGTTACTGGAGAAGCAGCTTGAGACGGCGCGTCGGGAGATGGTGGCGGCTGAGGCTAATCTCCGGAAGTTCCGGGAAGCAAACCCCACGGTGGGGCTTCCCGATGCCTTCTCTCCTCCTGTGACTATTCTTGACTTAAAAGAGACCGAGGCGGAACTCAAGTCGGCACTTCTTCAGGCCCGCGGTCTTCAGGACCGCTACAGGATTACCATTGACACGATGCGTATACCTGTGCTTAACGAGATGATCTCCTTTTTAAACCGGTATCAGACCGGTACAGCCGAGGCACTGGGTTCGGAGCTTCAGGGATTGATCGAGGAGAGCAGAAGGCTCAGGGATCAGTACTCTCCCTTGCATCCGATTGTAACACAGCATAAAGAGGATGTGCGGAATTTCGGCACCAAGGTGACCTCTGCGCTTTACGATTTAATGAATCAGCTAAGCAGAAGGATCAGTGAGAACAACACCCGGATCGATAAGATCAACAGCGAAATAGCAAAACTTCCCTCAAAGGAACTTCACCTCTCAAACCTTCAGAGAAAATACGAGGTAAACTCGGAAATCTACGCCAATGTGCTGACCCGGTATAACGAGGCCAAGATAGCCAGGGCCATGGAGGTAGGTGATGTTTATGTGGTTGACCTTGCTGTGGTTCCCGAGGGATCATCTGATCCCAAGGCTCTTTTTGTGCTTGTAGGCATGGGGCTTTTTCTGGGGCTTTTAGCGGGTGTGGGGCCGGTATTGGTGGTGGACTTTTTTGATCAGACTGCCCGTACTGAGAAGGATCTGCGCAGAATGACCGATCTTCTTATCCTCGAGGCGGTGCCTGTCAAGGGCTGCTGGGGAAAAGGAAGGGGGACCATAGAGGAGAAGTGTATAGATACAAAGCTTGTGGCCCCGGATTATTCTCAGAACTATGTTGATGAAACCTACCGTTCCTTAAGGACAAAGATCCTTTTGAGTTTACATGAGGAGAAGAGAAAGAGGATCATAATAACCAGTTTGAACATGGGTGAGGGGAAATCATTTACAGCCGCAAATCTGGCGATCACCATGGCTCAGCAGCGTATCCCTACCCTTCTTCTTGACGGAGACCTGAGACGCGGCATTCAGCATCTGCACTTTGGTCTGGAGAAAAAACCAGGGCTCTCAAATATTCTTTCCGACTCTTCGCCTCTGAGCGCCTCTTATCTTCAGTCCTCTATACAGAGCACTCACATAAATTACCTCTCCATCATAGGAAGCGGCAGTACTGTTCCCAACTCAGCCGAGCTTATAAACTCTCTCCGTTTCAGGGAGCTTCTGGAGATTTTATCAGATAATTTCGAGATGATTATCATGGACACTCCGCCTGTGGCGGTCACCACCGATGCTGTGGGGGTACAGGATGTTATACACAAGTATATGTTTGTGGTGCGGGCAGGTCATACCAATATCTCTGAGCTTAACAGAAAGATAAAGGAATTTCCCGGACTGCGTAAAAAGGTTCTGGGTCTTATCTTTAACGGTGCCCCTTACCGTCGTACCGAATACTATCAGTACGCAAGTTACAAATACTGATACCATGTGCGGCATAGCAGGCATTTTTCATCCAGCCCCCCTCTTCCCCATCCCCCCCTCGATCCTGCATCGGATGAGCAGGATAATAAATCACAGGGGGCCCGATGATGAGGGGTATTATATAGGAGAGGGCGTGGGGCTTGGGCAGCAGCGCCTGAGTATCATAGATCTGGCCGGCGGGAAGCAGCCTGTACAGAATGAGAACGGGAAGATCCAGGTAATTTTCAACGGGGAGATCTTCAACTACATAGAGCTTACCGCATCACTGAAATCCCGGGGGCACAGATTCTCGACAAAAAGTGACACAGAGGTGCTGGTGCATCTTTACGAGGATTTCGGTGAAAAGTTTGTCGAACATCTTAACGGTCAATTTGCGATTGCACTGTGGGACAGCGAAAAAAGAGAACTGATTCTTGCCAGAGACAGGGTGGGAATCCGTCCGCTTTTTTATACCCGTCTAAGAGACGGAGTCTTTCTGTTTGGTTCAGAAATCAAGTCCATTTTTGCTTATCCCGGTATAACTCCTCAGTATGATCCTCTGGGGCTTGAGCAGGTTTTCTCTTTATGGGTTCCGGTTCCCCCCCGCACGGTGTTCAGTGGTATAAAGGAGCTTCTGCCGGGCCATATACTGAGGGTCAGTGCAGATGGGGAGCAGTTGCGAAGATACTGGAGGCTTGAGTTTCCGGATAGAGGCGGCTATGAGCTCAGGTCTTTTGACTTTTACCAGAAAAGGCTTGAGGAGTTGCTCTATGATGCGGTAAGGATTCGTTTGCGTGCTGATGTTCCGGTGGCAGCGTATTTAAGCGGGGGGCTTGATTCCTCCATAATTTCTGCTCTTGTCAAGAAGCATCATAACAGCAACCTGATAACTTTTTCAATCTCATTTAGGGACCAAAGGTTTGATGAGAGAAGTTTTCAGCAGGCGATGGTGGATTTTCTCGGTACCGATCATCGCTCTGTTGAGATCGGATATGACAGTATAGGAAGACTTTTTCCGGAGGTTGTCTGGTTTTCCGAGATTCCGATGATACGTACGGCTCCCGCACCTCTTCTGGCCCTGGCAGAGCTGGTGAGAAAGAGCGATATCAAGGTGGTATTGACAGGTGAAGGTGCGGATGAGATGTTCGGGGGTTATAATATTTTCAAGGAAAATAAGATCAGGCGATTCTGGGCCAGGTTTCCAGATTCCCGCATTCGTCCGCTGTTGCTTCTTGATCTCTATCCTTACATTAATCCAGGTGAACAGAAGAACCGTTTCTGGCAGTTGTTTTTCAGAAAGGGGCTGACAGATACCTCCAACCCCTGTTATTCGCATCTTTTGCGATGGGTAAATACCTCCAGAATAAAGCGGCTCTTTACAGAGCAGTACAGGAGTGCCTTTGATGAGCAGCGGAATGTGATGGAGCAGGTTGTTTCCTTTATGGATCCTGAGATTTTCAGGTGGGATCCGCTTTGCCAGGCGCAATACCTGGAGATCTCTCTTTTCATGTCCGGTTATCTTCTCTCTTCCCAGGGTGACAGGATGATGATGGGGCGGTCGGTGGAGGGACGTTTTCCTTTTCTTGACTACAGGGTTATAGAGTTTGCGGCTACTGTGCCTCCGGAGTATAAGCTTAACGGGATGAACGAGAAATATATTCTGAAGAAAACCTATGAAAAATTAATTCCTGAGTCGGTGGTTAAGAGACCCAAGCAGCCTTACAGGGCACCTGTTTCCCAGTGTTTTGTCTCAGGCAGTGATTCTTCTCTGTCATCGCGTGTCATATCCCCTTCATCAATAGCGCAGGCAGGGATTTTTGACCGGCAGAGGGTATCGCTTCTATTGGAGAAGGTAAAGAGCAATCCCGGACAGATCAGTGCTGTTGACGACATGGCAGTAGCGGCTATAGTCTCCACCCAGCTTCTTTACCATTATTTCATCTCAGAATTGACATAGTGATTTCACTTTTTTCTGGATCATCTATCTGGCAGAATCTTTGCAGTTAATATTATAGGGGGGGGTTCCACATGCCCTGCAAAGTGAATGCTGGTTTCTATTTAACAGAAGAGGTGGATTTTCGGGATGTTTCCCTGGCTTTTTGCTTTAATTCTGATAATTTCAACAGTACTTCTTTTGCGATGGCTATTACTGGTACTTTACAGGTACAGATGGGCTATCAACTCGATACCTCACACCCGCGGCGGTTTTTCCAAAGTTCAGGATACTACTAATATTTATGTGATGATCTGTGATCACTACCAGCCTTTCTGGAGTGATGTATCTCAGGAGATAGCCGAGCACAGAGTAGTCACATGGTGCAGGGAGTATCCCCGTGCGGCGCGAAAGCACACTGATTGTCGCGGGAGGCATCCGGTTCACACCTTTTTCTATTCCGAGGGGGATTACAAGCCTCAGTTCGTGGATTCTCTTTTCAAACTTAACAAAGAGGGAATCGGTGATGTGGAGATACTTATAGCGCATCAGCATGATACCCCTTTGAACTTCAAGCGTAAGATAGAGGAATTCAGGGATGTTCTGTTTTATCATCACGGGTTGCTCAGGAAAGATTCACATGGCCAG
>DAOTAZ010000125.1:0-9185 GCA_035382965.1 Chitinispirillaceae bacterium
GGTGTGGCAGTACTTTACGGCTGTTCCTGATTTCAAGTCGGTTGGTGTACGGGATCATGCAAGATCCTTTGAATACCCGGTAATAATCCGTGCTGTCAATACAATCGATGCAATGACCGCGGAGATCGAGACACCGGATTGGAACCTGCTTAAAAAAATCACATCGAGGATAATTAATGAGGTTCCTGGTGTTAACCGCGTAGTTTACGATTTAACCCCAAAACCCACAGGAACAATTGAGTGGGAGTAAGGCCATATAGTACGAGTGTACGAATGTACGACAGTACGACAGAACGAGGGCACGACATCACGAAAATACGACAAAATGGCTGCACTCCAATGCATGTAACCCCGATAAAATCCGGGTAAATAGAAAACAATGAGATTTCATTTCCTTGCAAGCCCGGTTTACCGGGCTTAGTATGGCCAGAGACGGCATTAATGCCGCCGGCATGTTGAACCATGTTTCAATATTTTATATTCTCCACTAGTTTAAATTCCCGATTTATTATCCTATAATTTTTTACAGCACCTGAAAAGAATTCTACAAAAAAGGGGGGACAGATAATGCAGACAATTTCTTTTACCATGAAGTCTTCACTGGTTCTGATACTGCTGACAGTGTTTTCCCTGACCGCCCAGCAGGCAACAATAGACCTGAACAGTGTCAAGCAGGAGATTGACGGTTTCGGAGCGGCTAGCACTATCTGGTATCCTCCGCTCACTGATGCCCAGATTAATGTGGCATTTGGGACAGACAATAACCAGATGGGACTCTCAATCCTGAGAATACACATTGATCCGAACAAATCATGGGACAGTGAAAAATCGAATGCAC
This sequence comes from Chitinispirillaceae bacterium, assembly GCA_035382965.1. Lineage (GTDB taxonomy): Bacteria > Fibrobacterota > Chitinivibrionia > Chitinivibrionales > Chitinispirillaceae > JAAYIG01. Next base: position 839 of record DAOTAZ010000125.1, read on the forward strand.
AGAAAGCCAAAGCAAAGGGCGCGAAGATTCTTGCTACCCCCTGGACTCCCCCGGCCTCGATGAAAACAAACAATAATACGGTTGGCGGAGAATTGAAGCCGGAATCCTATACTGAATATGCCAATTACCTGAATGAGTTTATCGATTACGTAGGAGTCGTCGATGTAATTTCCATACAAAACGAGCCTAACATTAAGGTCGATTATGAATCCTGTGACTGGACACCCACTCAGCTTCTTAACTTCTGCAAAAACAATGCCTCTGTACTGAAGAAACCGGTTTTGATGCCGGAGACGTATAATTTTGATGTCTCCTACTCTGATCCAGCACTCAACGACCCTGTAGCTGCCGCGAATATCGATTATATAGGTGTTCATTTATACGGTGCACAGATGAAAACCTATACCAATGCGATAAGCAAGGGGAAAAAGATATGGATGACCGAGCATTTCTATGATCCGGATGATATGAACACCCTTATAACCTTCGGTAAAGAGATCCTTGATTGCATGTACAACAGTATGAATGCCTACATTTACTGGTACCTTGCCACTCCCAACTGCAATTTTATCGAAAATGACGCATCGGTCAAGAAAAAAGGATGGATAATGACACAGTTTTCACGTTTCGTGCGGCCGGGTTATTATCGTGTAGATGCGACATATCAGCCGCAGAACGGGGTATTTGTGGTTGCATTCAAAGGTGAAAATACCGTGATTGTCGCAGTTAACCAGAATACATCGCAAAAAAGTCAGACATTTACATTCAAGAACGCCGAGCTTTCCAGGGTGTATAAATACACGACATCAAATTCAAAAAATGTAGCCAATGAGGGAGTGATCGAGGTTACAGACAATTCATTCACTACAGTTCTCGATGCGCAGAGTGTGACAACTTTTGTCAGCGATTCTGTAACTGTAAAACCACCTGAGCCGGTTTCAGCTTTTACACAGATAGAGGCTGAGAGCTATTTTTCCCAGTCAGGTATCCAGATTGAGAGCTGCATTGAGGGTGGAGAAAACGTCGCCTACATAGAAAACGGGGATTACACTGTGTATAGTATTGATTTCGGCACTGGTGTCAACAGCTTTCAGGTAAGAGCCGCAAGCGGCGGTCCGGGCGGAACGATTGAATTGAGACTTGACAGTCTCAATGGTCCCCATGCCGGGACATGCCAGATTGCAGCAAACAATGACTGGCAGGCCTGGACAACAATCACCTGCAATATCAGCGAAATAACTGGTATACACAATCTTTACCTTTTATTTACAGGTGGTGAGGGATATCTGTTCAATATTAACTGGTTCAAGTTTGATCTCGTGACTAAATCAATCAGGACAAGGCAGTCTTTACCTTTCACAGGAGGATCAGAACCGGCTGCAATTTATCAGTTGAATGGGAGAAAACTGCTGCAAACTGAACATATCAGAGATGTCAAGGTTCCCCATGGGACATATATTCTAAAGAATGGGGAAGCAAGCAAGACCATTACAAAAAGCAAGAAGTAGAATTTTCAGGGACTCTCTGAGCATCGGAATCGGTATTGAAAAGCCCTAATTTCGATACCGATACCGACCCCGGATAAGAGCAACAATAAACTACTCCTCTGGTTAAAATCGGTGGCAATGTGGTTCCACTTGCCTTTACCGTGTACTCAAAATAGTACAGAAAAACAGTAAAAATTAACAACCATCTTCCATTCCTTCCCGTTTACTCTTATACTATAGTATATGCAGCCCCTGGAGTTTTATACCGATTACCGGAAATTCCTCGCAGATTACTATAATTTCAAGAGAAGTACCTCGAAGGTATTCTCTTACCGCTCCTTCTGCATCAAATCCGGTCTCAAATCCCCATCGATTTACCGGGAAGTAGTTAATGGAAAGCGTAATCTCACCCCTGCAACAACTGCGGCATTTATCAAGGGATTGGGGCTTTCGGAACGGGACGGACGTTTTTTTGAGAACCTTGTCCTCTTTAATCAGGCTAAAAACGAGGAGACCCAGAAAAAATACCTGGCTATCCTGAGAGGTTTACACTATCGCAAACCACAGAAACTGCTTCCGGTCCACTACTATGAATATTATGAAAAATGGTATAATCCGGTTGTGAGAGAGCTCGCAGTTGTATTGGACTGGAAGGAAGATTATTCAATACTTGCCAAATCTGTAAACCCGCAGATCAAAATCTCTGAGGCACGGGAGAGCATAAACCTCCTTCTACGGCTGGGACTTCTGCGCAGAGACAGCAAGGGGAAGTACACTCAAACAGATGCCGATATCACAACCGGCCCCGAGGTGAGTTCCATCGCTGTGAGAGGAATGAACCGTGAGTACGCACGTCTTGGCATGGAGGCAATCGATCGGTTTCCTCCCTCTGAACGTGATATCTCAAGTGTTATCATGGCTGTACCTCACAGCAAACTTCCCGATCTTAAACGGGAAATCGCAGATTTCAGGAAAAGAATAATAGGCCTGATTGACAGCGAAAGTGAAAAGGCTGACAGGTTTTATTCTCTTGTTGTTGAACTGTTCCCTGTTGGTCAACCCAATGATTCCCAGAGGTCAGAAAAATGAGAAAGTTTTCCAGGATTCTTATATTCATCATCACAGCCCTTTTCAGTTGTTCCATCGGGCCTGACATAGCAGGAACAAGCGAACAGGGAAATGCACGCTATACTGCAGTGATCTACACATCTGAAAATGAACCGGCCTCAGGAGCCACGGTCAGGCTCCGCCGCACAGACTATACAAAAGATATAGTCCTCTCAAAAACGGCAGTTGTAAACTACGATAATCTCATTACAGACCAGAACGGTTCGTTTGTTCTGGATTCTCTTGATACTGGTTCATATTTCATAGAGGTCACAGACAGAACCAGCGAAGCAGTATTGATTAATCTCGCAGTTACCAAAAATGACACCGGGCTTATCACTCTTGAGCCTGATACTATGCAGCCTTTTGCAACTATCAAGGGTAAAATCGACTACGACGCGGTTACAGAACGGCGCTTTGCACAGGTTGTGGGGCTGGAGAGGCTTGTGGAAGTCGATATTGACGGTTTCTTCGCATTTAACGACCTTCCTGAGGGCATCTATACAATTAATATTATCAGTGCCGATCCGGAAGCAAGTCCGATTGTCCATAAGAATGTGACTGCGATTTCAGGCCAGACCACACTGACCGCATACCAGGGATGGCTCCATAGTATGCCGATTTATCTCAACACCACATCTTCGGGAGCTGCAGTCTATGAAAACGTATATAATTTCCCGGTACTTGTCAGATTAAACAGAGGAAATTTCAATTTCAGTGAGGCAAAGGGAAATGGTGAAGATGTGCGGTTTGTAAAGCCGGATGTCGATTCTACTCCCCTGCTTTTTGAAATAGAGCGGTGGGACTCGAGCACAGGAGCCGCTGAAATCTGGGTTAGAGTGGATACGGTTTATGCAAATACCACGAGATTATCATTTGTGATGATGTGGGGGAACCAGCAAGCGGAAAATGCAGTACAGAGCGGGTCTGTCTTTGATACAGCGGATGGGTTTGGAGCTGTATGGCATCTTTCCGGAGAGGGAAACGCGAAGGGAAAAGATGCTACTCAAAATGGCTTTGACGGCAGAGTTTCCAATGTAGGGAGCGTTGAAGGGATGATAGGCAGTGCCGGATTATTTACTGGTACAACCGATGACAGCTACATTACTATTGAAAACTCGGCATCAGGGAAACTGAATTTTCCTGAGGACGGTCATTACTCTGTTTCCGCCTGGGTAAATTCTGACAGTATCAATTCCAACCGGACAATTTTAAGCAAAAGTGATGTCCAGTATTATCTGAAAATTCATGGCTTCAAATGGCATTTTGCCGAATACCAGAGCGACCCGGCAGGATGGGACTTTACAGAAACTGATTCCTCTTATTCGTACAGGAAATGGGTTTACCTCTGCGGAGTACGTAACAATGATAAACAATACCTCTTCGTGGATGGGGTTTGTGTTGACAGTACAATAAGCCATAACCATGACACTCTTGCCCGTGATGAATCGTTTAATGTAGAAATTGGAAGAAGGATTAAATCAGATGGTGATGACGGGCAGTATTTCGAGGGAAAAATTGACGAAGTGCGAATCTGTACGAAAGCAAGAAACACCAGTTGGATAAAGCTGAGCTATATGAATCAGAAGGAAGATGACCTTCTGGTGTTGTTTGGAAAGTAAGATCCTCAGTATCTTTATGAAAACGGTTATAAGGATAACATTCCGTAGCAATTTTAGAACTGAAGGAATGGGACTTGTACCGCATCAAAGAGTACACAATCCTGATGTTGGATCCGATTCGCATTCCGGATCCAATTTATTCCGGACATCAGTTCCGGGTCCATCCGCATTCCAATCCACAGGACTTCGCCCGTTGCTAACCCTTTCAGGGTTCAAACAGGATAGTAACAGTTTCTGAATCCAACGCCACCCTTTCGGGAAGTAGCAAAGTATATTTCATTTATCTGTCGTTGTGTTGATAAAGGACTTATCGTTACAATACACTTTAAACCCGGAGGTATGTGTCATGAGTAAATTATACGATAATCTGAATGAACAGATGAATTTCGAGTTGGAATCTGCGTACATCTATGCGACAATGTCAGCGTATTTGGATGCACAGAACATGAAAGGGATGTCACATTTTATGGATGAGCAGGTGAAGGAAGAGATGTCCCATGCCGCTAAATTCAAAAAATTCCTTCAGGAAACAGGATATGGTGTGAAATTTCGTTCTTTAAATCCCGGAGATGGGAAATTCGGATCTATTGAAGAGGTATTTAAAAAGGCCCTTGCACATGAGAAAGTGGTGACATCACGCATTCATAACCTGGTAAAAGAAGCAAGAGAGGAAGGTGATCAGAGAGTGCTTAATCTTCTTGCCTGGTTTGTGGATGAGCAAATCGAGGAAGAGGACACTTTCAGCGTGCTTGCAGAGAGACTGGAAAGAATTGCCGGTCAATGGAATGGCCTGTACATTCTCGATAAAGAGCTTTCTGCCAGATAATCAGTCTAAGCTGTACAAACGTCGTAAAATCCACTATTAGAGATAAAGGTTCATCTCCAGCCTGAAGGGTTGGAGATGAATTTTTTATCACCTTTTGTCTTCTTTATTGACCATTTCTACAAGATATTATTGATTCGGGTTTCCAACAGCATTCATTTGAAAAACAGATGGGGAATGTTCAGCGATAAAAGTCAATGATAGTCCATCCCCGGTTCGTTTTCTGGTCCCGTTCAACTTCAGTTGATAAAAAACGTACATCCGTAAATCCTGCAGTTTAAATTTCCGGTTTTGTATGTTAGAATTATTTTATCTCAATCTTTGGAGAGCGCTTTTTACCCATAGAATCGTCTTTATCTGCAATGGAGGGCAAAAATGAATTTAACCCGCAATGTGCTTCAAACTGTCATTATCATCTTCACAATTATGCAATCGGTACCGGCCAATTTTTCGGAAGGGCTCTTTAATCATAAGCAGATCCCAGGTTACAACAATCCGGGTGCTGTCATAACTGCAGATGGAATAAAGCTCTCATCTTCCATGCAGAAACTTGACGCTTATGTCAGGCCTGAAGGAGTAATCCTTCGCTCCCTGTCAGAACCTGGTGGAGGTGAATTCTCTGTCATCCCGGTTTCTTTTGGCAGAAGATCCGGGTTATCACGGGTCCTTGATGCTGGAACTGTTTCCTCAGAAGATATGGAACTGGTTAAACTCCATAGAAGTATGCTTATAGAGCAGTTTTCTGCAAACGCCGACGGTATCCGCCAGGATTTTGTGATTGTAAATAAGCCCCATGGTCAGGGACCGCTTATTCTGTCACTTGCCGTCCATGGTGCATCCGCCTCTGAAGGCAGGACCGACATCTCTTTAACGCTTCCCTCAGGAAGGACCTTTCTGTATGGGAAACTTGAAACGGTTGATGCTGATGGGAAAGTGCTTCCCTCCCGGATGGAGGCGGTGGGAGCAGAATCCATTCAAATCACCGTTGATGACAGAAACGCAAAGTACCCTGTTTTAATCGATCCTACGATCACAGATGAAGACTGGGCGGTGATGAACAGTGAGGGAATCATGGGCGTTGACGGTTTTGTTTACGCGCTCTGCTACTGCAAAGGTAAGCTTTACGTTGGAGGAACAATCAGCTTTGCGGGTAAAACACCTGTTAACAATATCGCCATGTGGGATGGAGAAAACTGGAACGCACTGGGAACAGGTGTCAACCAGACAGTTTACGCGATCGCCTGTGACAGTGCCGGCAACGTATATGCCGGAGGCGAATTCTCAAAGGCCGGAGATGTTGAAAATGTATATAACATAGCGAAATGGAACGGTTCCGGATGGAGCAGGATGGGAAATGGGCTTTACATACCAAACAGTTACTCAAGTACCATAAGAGCCCTGGCCTGTGACAGTGCCGGTAACGTATATGCCGGAGGAACTTTCAGCTATGCCGGATCCAACAGGCCTGTAAAAAACATTGCAAAGTGGACCGGAAGTACATGGGATTCCCTGGGATCAGGGCTTGGTTCCACAGCCAATCGGGTTAACGCACTCTCCTTCGATAAGGCGGGAACACTTTACGCTGGAGGAGCTTTCAACGGAGGTATCGCATGCTGGGATGGAGAAGAATGGAAACTGCCGGGGTCAGGTGTGAAGCCCGGAAGTGTAAACTCTCTCTGTATTGATATCAGCGGAAATCTTTATGTAGCCGGAGGATTTGACACAGCAGGAACCATAGCCGCAAAAAATATCGCGATGTGGGATGGGAAAAAATGGTTATCATTTGAAACAGGAATGGTCTACCCGTATTATCCATACGCAATAGCCTGTGACGCAAACGGGACAATTTATGTCGGCGGTTCTTTTACAGAAATAGGCGAAATAAGCGCCCGCAATATTGCAAAATGGAACGGAGACTCATGGGAACCTGTCGGTACAGGAGCAAACAAAACCATCTACGCTCTTTCCTGCGATGCAAACGGAAATCTTTATGCCGGAGGACGTTTCTTTACTTTTGATGAAACGCCGGTTTCCAACGTGGCTAAATGGACCGGTGATTCCTGTGTCATATTGGGCAAAGGAATAAACGGCTCAGTCTACGGATTGGCATTAGACTCCAGTGGAAATTTCTATATCTGCGGCGGATTCACCCATATTGCAGGTGTTAACGCAAACCGTGTAGCAAAATGGGACGGAAACTCCTGGAGTGCTCTGGGAAATGGATTCGATGGTGATATATCCACTTTGGCAATTGATATCTCGGGAAATATCTACGCCGGAGGTTTCTTCAGGAGGGCAGGCGATGTTCCGGCCGCCAACGTCGCCAGATGGGATGGAGAGAAATGGAACGCACTTGCGGCTAAGATGATCAGCGAGGGCTGTAAGGGGTGTGATTATGTAAATCAGCTTCTGCTCAGGGATGGAGGTCTTTACATGGCAGGAAATTTTGACACTATAGATGATGTATCTATCCACAATATCGCAAGATGGGACGGAAGCAAATGGAACTCAATTGGAAAAGGAACCGGAAGCACAGTAAGAGCTATTACTTTTGATAAAGACGGGAACCTGTATGCGGGAGGTTATTTCGAGACTGCAGGTGACGATTCAGCTCATTATGTCGCCAGATGGAACGGTACCCGATGGGATTCACTGGGAAGCGGAGTCTGGGGATCATATATTAATGACCTCCAATGTGATAAAAATGGAAACCTGTATGCAGCAGGTTATTTTGGATCTGCCGGAGGTGTAACGACATCAAACATTGCCATGTGGAATGGCACGAAGTGGTCAGCACTCGGAGGAGGCATCAGTAGTGTAATTTTTTGTATAGCAATTGACGACTGGGGAAATCTCTATGCGGGAGGAGAGTTTGGATCTTCAGGAGGTATTACGACTAAAAATATAGCCAGATGGGATGGGAGCACATGGAGCAGGTTAGGATCAGGAACAGATAAGTCAGTCGGGATGCTTCTCCCGCACGGCTCAACACTGTTTGTAGGCGGGAACTTCAATACGGCGGGCAAGAAAGTCACCCCCAGAATAGCCAGTGTAAAAATTGAACCTCCTGTAGGAATACCGGTTTCCCGTATCAGCGGTTCCACAAATACAAGTTTCAGACTTGTCAATAATGCTCTTGTTTTTCCAGGCATCCGGGCTAAGGATCAAATCAGGCTCTACACCCTCTCAGGCGAATGTATCCGCAAAGCACAAGGAAAACCGGTCCTTGATCTGGCCGGCATCGCTCCGCAACTGCTCATAGTCCGGATTATAAGAGAAGAAAAACTCATCTCGGCAGGAATGGTTTT
>DAOTAZ010000126.1:0-3283 GCA_035382965.1 Chitinispirillaceae bacterium
GACATTGGCTTTGACTGGAGCATCCTGAAAAACTGGTCCATGTGGTTTACCGTGGGCGTGTTCAAACCAATGCGTTATTTCGCGACGACGGGACTCATCCAGGGAGCTCCGGAAGGAAATACAAGATTTACGGAGTATCGGGTAAGGAACTCAGTGAAGCACTGAGCAGATTTCCCCCTCCGGACCTTATTTTCTCAGGTTCATCGATGACTTACTGGGCTCCTGGAGTGGTAGATACTCTCCGGACTGCAGCCGACTGTTTTCCCAATGTCCCAATCATTATCGGTGGAATCGCGGCACAACTGATGCCGCAATATTTTAGAACGCAGATAGAAAACTCTTATACAGCAGGGTCTCTTTTTTCAGCAGATACTATCAGGTTAATTCAAAGGTTTATTCCGGGGTTCAGTGCTGTTCCTGAAGAGCGATGTTCGTTAGAGGGGGCATTGCCTTTTCTTAAAGGGATAAGACATGGCCCGGTGCTTCTTTCTCTGGGATGTCCGATGAACTGTTCCTATTGCGCCTCAAAGATTCTTCAACCCTGTTACAGGGAGCGTCCTGTGGAAACAGTTTTCAGAGAAGTGATTTCATTTCATGAGAAATGGGGAGTTGAGGACTTTTCCTTTTTCGATGATGCGCTTCTGTACCGTCCGGACAAACTTCTGATCCCGTTTCTCAAAAAAATTAAAGAATGTGGATTGAAGTTTCGCTTTCACACACCTAATGGTCTGCATGTGAAATTTGCCGACAGAAAAATTCTTGAGCTCATGAAAGAGTCGAATTTTATAACGTTGAGATTTGGCTATGAGAGCGGAAATCCCAGACATTCAGGAGAGACCGGCAACAAGGCGCAAATCAAGAAACTGGCGGAGGCGGTTTCTCTCTGTAAAGAGGCAGGTTTCACAAAAAAGGAGATCGGAGTTTACATGATGGGAGGACTCAGGGACCAGTCCCCGTCCGAGTTAATGGATGAGATGACGCAGGTTGGAGAACTTGGTGTAAAGGTAAAGCCGGTTTTTCTCTCCCCTGTGCCACAGACTCCCCTGTTTGAATATTATGCGGGTCTGTTTCCCCGGTTAAGAGATGATCCCCTGTGGCAGAATGATTCTTTTTTCATTACTAACATTGAGGGGTGGGACTGGGAGGTTTTGGAGGAGATAAGAAGGAGAGCAAGGGAGTTGAACTGTGATTGACCTGGTTAAAAGGATTACTATGGACTGGGTTCCTGCTTCCGCAGGAATGACGTATAGGGGGAAGGCTTTGCTTTTTAATAAACAAATATCATTCTCTGGTCTCCTCCTGTACCCTGATTTCCTTTACCAGTCTGGCACGTGCCTTTTCAAGAAAACTGTGCAGTTCAGGTTCACGGAAGTCAGGATAGGTCCATGAGAAGATGCGGTATTTGCCCCTGCGATAATGAAGAGTGACCTCGCCATAGATCCCATCCCCCAGATAAAGCCGGTGATAGAAATCCTTTGTAGTAGCCAGCACAAGTTTATCTCTGGCTATATAGCCCGGGTCAATATTTACTCTCCTTTTCCCATCAACCATGAAGGATTTTTCTAATTCATTTGTGTAATGTTTCAGGGAAACTATCAGGGACCGGTCGATGAAATCAGGGTAATTGAAATAGAACTTCATCAGATTCTCCCCCATCTCCTCAGCATAATATCTGGTCCAGGTAAAAGGCAGAGGACCATAGGTGTATTCCGGGGTTCCAAATCTGGCATTGAGGATAGAGAGAACACTGTTAAGGTCTACTGATGGATCGTAAGTGACCGCAAACATCAGTTTAACGGGAAGAGGAGTAGAAACAGCGCCCATGGAGAATAGTATTAGTAATGAAAGATGAGTTTACCAGTTTAGTTCGGTATTCTTCTGCCCGGATAATTCAGGAATAAAAACAATCATAAAAAAACCTAATTCTCCAGTAAAAATCAAGGTAATCATTCTAAATCAGGTTAATCAAGGGTAAAAACTGTTTCCTTAGTTAAATCAAGCAGTTCCTTTAATCGTAATAATCAAGATCAATAAACAATTCAGCACATCGAATAAAGTAGTTCATCCGGTACACGCACAGTAAGAATGCATATAATTGGTATAAATCATTTAACTTGACTGTGAATGGGGCTATTTGTAGATTTTTACTCCTCTTTAAAAGATTGCATTCATTGGTAGCAAGTTTCTTAAGGCTACTCCATTTATTGTTATTTGAACAGGGAGAGGCGTTTGTCCAAGAGATATACTTTCAAAGGCGGAATTCATCCCCCGCATAAGAAAAGTCAGACAGAGCATTTGTCAATAGAAATTTTCCCTGCCCCCCAGAAAGTAATCATCCCACTCCAGCAGCACATTGGAGCACCAGCCAGACCAGTGGTAAAAAAGGGTGATCGTGTTCTGATCGGACAACTGCTGGGAGAGGCTGGAGGGTTTGTATCTGCTCCGGTCCACTCATCGGTATCCGGTACTGTTTTATCCGTCGGCCTGTTTCCCCATCCCATGGGAAAACAGGCAATGGCTGTTGAGATCGAAAACGACGGTCTGGATGAGAAAGTTTCATCTGAGCCGGTAGAATCATGGCAGGAAGCTGATCCCAAAGATCTTGTCTCCAGGATTCAGGCTGCAGGAATTGTGGGTATGGGCGGTGCGAGTTTTCCCACTCATGTAAAGCTTTCGCCACCTGAAGGTAAAAAGATCGATGTACTTCTGATTAATGGTGCTGAGTGTGAGCCATATCTGACAGCCGATCACAGATCGATGCTGGAAAGGACAGATGATCTCATTACCGGCGCATTGATTCTTAAGAAAATTCTTGGTGCGAAGAAATGTTTTATTGCTGTAGAGGACAATAAACAGGATGCGATAAAGAGCATTGTTTCAGCAATTTCAGCTTCTCAGAATAAGGGGAAGTTATCGGTAGCTGTAATGCAGACCAAGTATCCCCAGGGCGGCGAGAAGCAACTGATCCACGCGGTTACAAAACGCATGGTCCCATCAGGCGGTCTTCCCATGGATGCCGGCTGTGTGGTCCAGAATGTGGGTACTGCCCTGGCTGTATACGATGCAATAGTAAAGGGTGTCGCGCTCTATCAGAGAGTGCTTACGGTCACCGGCCCAACAGTTTCATCACCGAAAAATTTCCTTGTACGTGTAGGTACGCCAATCAGGAATCTTGTTGAGGCCTGTGGAGTTGACATGAAGGCCACAAAAAAAATAATCATGGGTGGTCCGATGATGGGTATAGCGCAGTCGGATCTTGATGCCCCGGTGATCAAGTCAACAT
>DAOTAZ010000126.1:3293-4763 GCA_035382965.1 Chitinispirillaceae bacterium
TCAGGAATTCTTGCTCTGGACAATGTTGTTGCCGGAGAGAGGGAATATCCCTGTATCAACTGTGGAAACTGCGTACAGGCCTGTTCCATCCACCTTGTCCCGACAAGACTCGCCAAACTGGTTGAGAAAGAAAAGTACGATGAGGCGCTGGAGTGGAATATCACAGACTGTATTGAATGCGGCTCCTGCTCGTTTGTGTGTCCTTCAAAAATCAACCTGGTCCAGTATATGAAGCTGGGTAAATTTCATATTCAGGCCAGGCGTGCGGCAGAAGCTAAAAAGAACGAGGCCAGGTAAAGATGACGACACAACCTTTGACCAAATCTGAAGTGCAGAGTAAGAATGATACCACAGAGGCGGAAGTAGAACTTCTCCATATTTCAACTTCTCCCCACATCCGCCACCCTGGTTCTGTTCCCAATGTGATGATGTGGGTAATAATTGCACTTGTTCCCTCGATAGTAGCCTCATACATGTTTTTCGGATGGCGGGCGATTTTTCTTACCTGTGTAGGAATCACTTCTGCTGTTCTCACCGAATGGCTTATAACTCTTTTGATGAAGAAGCCTTCGACTATCGGGGATTTCAGTGCGGTAATAACCGGGATACTCCTTGCTTTCAATGTCCCCCCCTCTCTTCCCTGGTGGATGGTTGCTATTGGGGCGGCATTCGCTATAGGAGTCGCAAAAATGGCTTTTGGTGGCCTGGGAGGTAATTTTATCAACCCTGCACTTGCAGGCCGCGCTTTTCTCATGGCATCTTATCCGGCTGCCATGACCAGTTTTACTGCGCCGAAGCTCGGGACAATATCCGGACTGGATGGTATTACCAGCGCCACTCCTCTTGCTCACTTCAAGCTCTCAATGATGAACGGGTCTTTCCAGGCTCTCGATTTCCAGGATGCAATCTATAACCTGTTTACAGGGAATGTAGGAGGGTGTATCGGAGAGACATCCGCCATAGCGCTTCTGTTGGGAGCGATGATACTCTGGTACAAGAGAATTATCGGTTTTGCGATTCCTTTGTTCTATATCGGGACAGTCTTTGTTCTTTTCTGGCTTTTTAACGGAACAGGTGATCTCTTTACATCGGGAGCAATTATTGTCCCCACGTATCAGATACTTGCGGGTGGATTGCTGCTTGGGGCCTTTTTCATGGCAACAGACATGGTTACATCACCCATAACACCAAATGGAAAGATTGTATTTGGTATCGGCTGTGGTGTTTTGACCTTTGTGATACGCAAGTTCGGAGGATATCCTGAGGGAGTTTCTTATTCCATATTATTGATGAACCTGTTAGTCCCTCTTATTGAGAAGTATACACGTCCCAGGATTTACGGGAGGGTAAAGAAGTGAAAGATATTATTAAGCTTACTTTGGTAATTACAATCATATCTGTTATAGCGGCACTGATAATCGCTTTTACCTTTGTCAAAACAAAGGATACGATTGCAGCCGGGCAGAAACA
>DAOTAZ010000126.1:4773-9139 GCA_035382965.1 Chitinispirillaceae bacterium
GGTTCCTGAGGGTTTTGAAATCTCAGAGAAAACCGGCGATGATTCCTCAGTGCCTCAGCAGTACTGGGTTGCTGAAAAAGGTGATGAGGTTCTATATATTTTCAAGATTGCCAGCACCGGATATTCCAGCAATATCGTTTATCTGGTAAGTATTGATACCAACGGCGGTATTCAGGGAATGACTGTTACGGAACAGTCAGAAACTCCCGGACTTGGGACAAGGGTCCAGGAGGTGATTTCAAAGAAATACATCTGGAACGGGCTTTTTAGTGAAAAAGAAAAGGGAAACGCCTGGTTTACAGAGCAATTCAAGGGAATCAACATATATAATGATATTACCATTGATAAATCGATGGGAGAGTGGCATAAACTCGATGAGACATCAAAAGCCTCTCTGAGAGATAAAAACGGCATTACCGCTATAACAGGAGCAACAGTCTCGACCATTGCAGTTGCCAGGGGACTGGTTACCAAAGCAAGGGCATATCTACAAGCGATTCGGGGTTAGAAATGTTAAAAGGTGAATTGAAACGTGGATTATTGACTGAGAATCCGATTTTTGTTCTGGTTCTGGGCCTCTGCCCCTCGATGGCAACAAGTACATCGATTGAAAACGGCATAGGTATGGGCCTGGCGGCTACATTTGTGCTTGCCTGCTCAAATGTGATTATTTCACTTGTCCGGAAAGTGATTCCTGACAAGGTAAGAATCCCCTGTTTTATAGTGATCATAGCCACATTTGTAACTGTAGTCCAGTTTCTGATGAAAGCGTATCTTCCGGCGCTGGATAAGCAGTTAGGCATTTTCGTTCCACTGATAGTGGTCAACTGTATTATCCTGGGAAGAGCGGAAGCATTCGCATCGAAAAGCAATGTTTTCCAGTCACTTATTGACGGAGTCGTGATCGGGCTTGGCTTTACACTGGCTCTCTTTATTCTGAGCTTTATCAGAGAATCGATCGGAAGCAACAAACTTCTGGGACTGAAGTTCTTACCCGGATATGAACCAATGACCATTTTTATACTGGCTCCGGGTGGCTTTTTCACAATCGCTCTGGTTATGGGTCTGATCCGCCACTTCAGTAACCGCAAGAGGAGTGCATAGTAATGGAATCGATTACCAGTCTTATTGGAATTTCGATCGGTGCTGTTCTGATTAACAACTTTGTTTTATCCCGTTTTCTGGGTCTGTGTCCTTTTTTCGGTGTATCAAAAAAGCTCTCCAGTGCCATAGGGATGGGAATGGCTGTGATATTTGTCATGGCCATGGCATCGAGTTTCACCTGGGTGATCAACAGCTATATTCTTGTGAAGTTCGGGGTAGATTATCTGCAAACCATTGTATTTATTCTGGTTATTGCGGCTCTGGTGCAGCTTGTTGAGATGGCGCTGCAGAAGTACTCCCCTGCCCTTTATGAGGCATTAGGGATATATCTGCCGCTTATTACCACCAACTGCGCAGTGCTTGGAGTAGCTATCATCAACACAGGAGTAAATCAATTGACAGGCAATCCGTACTCCTTTATTGAAAGCCTTGTAAACGGGGTGACATCAGGAGTAGGTTTTATGCTGGCTTTGATTTTAATGGCAGGCATAAGAGAGAAACTGGAACTGGCCAATGTTCCAAAGGCAATGGAGGGCTTGCCGATAACTTTCATTACAGCAGGCTTGATGGCGATGGCATTTCTGGGTTTTGCAGGCCTGAATTTCTTTAAATAGGTCGGAGGATAAGCGTGGAGATATTTATACCGGTACTGATTGTAGGTTCTATCGGCTTATTATTAGGAGTAGGTCTGGGAGTAGCCTCAAAAAAACTCCATGTCTTTGTTGATGAGCGTGTTTCCAGGATTCTGGAGGTTCTGCCCGGCGCAAATTGCGGTGCCTGTGGTTTTCCCGGCTGCAGCGGATTTGCCAAAGCCGTTGTAGAGGGTAAAGCAAATCCTTCCGGGTGTGTTCCCGGAGGTTCAAAAACTGCTCATCTTGTTGCTGATATCATGGGTGTAACTGCTACGACATCGGAACCGATGGTCGCAGTAGTGCATTGTAAAGGCGGTAAAAAAGAGGCTCTGGAAAGAGCTGTTTACAATGGTATCCAGGACTGCAATGCAGCAATAATGACCGGTAATGGATCAAAAGTCTGCCAGGATGGGTGTCTGGGGCTGGGAACTTGCGTCAGGGCGTGTCCTTTTGATGCATTACACATAACTGCAAACGGCGTTGCAGAAGTGGATGCAGAAAAGTGTACAGGTTGCGGTAACTGCGTAAAAGCCTGTCCCAGAAAGATAATCTCCATGGTTCCCAAAGCCCATCAGATCTTTCTTGCCTGTTCCAATCATGATAAAGGAGCAAAAGTCAAGAAATACTGCTCGGTGGGATGTACTGCATGCACGCTCTGTGTAAAGGCAACCCCTTCCGGAGCCATAAAAATGGAAAATAATCTTCCGGTTCTGGACTACTCTGCAAACGAGAACTTCATTACAGCTTGTTATAAATGCCCGTCGAAGTGTTTTACCGACAAGGTAAAGGTCCGTCCTGTCGCCAATATCGATACCAAATGTAATGGATGCGGGGATTGTGTTCCGGCTTGCCCTGTACCTGGAGCGATTACCGGTGAGAAAGATAAGCGTCACGTCATCGATAAGGAAAAATGTATAGGATGCGGGATCTGCCTCGATAAATGCGAACCCCACGCAATATCTCTCTGGGGTGCCACATCAATGCATAAAATCTCATCCAGAGATAAAGCCTGAAACCAGTGCTTCCGGCCTGAATATACTACCACAGGTATCCGGGAAAGTGCATGCTCTTGAGTCCCGAAACCCCGAAGTCAAGGGCATGCAAGCGTAACTCCTTAATATTCAAACACATAGGCTTACCAATAACTTGTACCATAAAATCATTGACACACTACCTGTTGTTGGGTATAATATAACTGGTCAGCATGAAACCATGTAACAGGAGGGTTACAATGCAGTTCCAGAAAGTGTCCTGTTCCCGGTGTGCGCAGTATCAAAATTGCCCTCAGAGAACAAGGATGTTTGTCAACTATTGCGGTTCTGACAGAAAGAGAGTCGAAAGTCTGATAAAAGAGGCTGTGATGGAATGCAGGGCACGCAAGGGTCACCTGTTTACCAGAGGCTTTCTTTTACAGATACAGAGTGGACTGATCCCAAAACCGGTAAATCTTTCATACACCTCCTGAGATTATTGCGCGAATTATCTCTCCATTATATTAATTTTAACCCCTGTAGGCAAAACCAGGTTTGTTTGCATTCATTTCTTCAGCCATACAGGGGTTTAATACTAAGCAGTGAAAAAATACAGGCTCCCGGGTTTTCTCTCGATTTACACATTTTTACTGTTCAGCGGCTGTGTAACCACCAGATCCAGCCTTGAGCAGTATGCTGTTGTTCAGGATGCACCATTTGTTGTAATAACTGAGGTTGATACCGCAACTGCAGAGATCGTTGAGGACACCTCCAGCACCATATCCGCTGCTCTTTCAGGGATGGTTGACAGTGCTGAAGTGCTCTGTGCTGAGGCGCGGTACGCTGAGGCGGATTCTATTCTTAAAGATGTTATCAGGATAGTCGGGAATAAGAATGCAGAGACGGATTTTCCCGACAGCGAGTGTGTAAGCAGGATAGCAAAGATCTACGCAGAAGTAATGCCTCCTAACCTTCCGGTTCCTGAAGAGATCGCGATCATGGTATTCCAGCGTCAGATGTTCCGCTCCCTTGATTCCATCAAACTTCTGCCTTCTGATTCAATCGATCTGGAGAAGATAATCTGCCGCAAAGATATAGTTTATGATGTTCCAGTTGTCTGGAATGAACGTGTTCAGCGTGCTGTACATTATTACTTAAGCAGCAGAAAAACTACGATAAACAACTGGATCTCGCGCTCAGCTTTCTACCTTCCGTTTATGCAGAAGATGTTTGCAGACAGCGGGCTGCCATCTGATCTTGCATTTCTTCCTCTAATCGAGAGCGGATTCAATCCAAAGGCTTACTCTCGCGCGCACGCATCGGGAATCTGGCAATTTATCTCCTCTACCGGGAAAATTTATGGACTGAGGAATAATTACTGGTTAGATGAGCGGCGTGACCCAATAAAATCGACTGTGGCGGCAATCCGCTACCTTAAGAAGCTCTACAGGGACTTTGGTGACTGGCATCTTGCTCTGGCCGCATATAACTGCGGAGAAGGCGGTCTGAGGCGGGCCATGGTCAAGTGCAGTACAACTGATTACTGGTCTCTTACACTGCCATCTGAGACTATGAATTATGTACCGCTTTACATGGCAGCACTCACCATAGCCAAAAACCCGGATTGTTTCGGATATGCAAAGAGCGTTATTGATACAT
>DAOTAZ010000127.1:0-9085 GCA_035382965.1 Chitinispirillaceae bacterium
AGCAGGACAGGTGCCGTATCGGATACGGTGGTGGCTATCTTCCTGCCGGGTCTTGCCGGATCGATGCGGATTTACAACAAAGAGGGGAACCCGTCCGGACTCACCCCTTATTCCCTGCCGCCGGTAGTAGATACACTTACTGCAGGAAATACCTATACATTTGTGGCGAAGATTTTCGACCGGATAAATGAATGGCTTCCCGGTTATGAGGTAACCTCTGTCAGCAGGAATCTTATCAGTTGGAGTATCAGGAGAATCGAGGGATTTGGAACCGCGGACACACTGAATTCCAGAACCAGCCATATAGTGACATTTTCACCGAAAAAGGCATACAACACCTATGAAATAACCGCGGAATTCAGGGAGGGATCAAGGAGCCTTACTGCATCTGTTTATGTTCATATCGTCCCCGGCCCGATCGATCATCTGGTTATAGAGGGCAGTTCCACTCCCAGCGGAATTAATTTAACACAGGATAATCCTCTCAGTGTAATTGAGTTCGGTACCAGAGATACTGTGAAAAACGCTTATGCGATTTTGCGTGATCAATACGGTAACTACATAGGAAAATCGCAGAGTACAAACTGGACGAGCCTTAACACATCCCTGGTTACGGCAAGTGAAGGATTCGCAGCTATGGGAGAAGGTAGAGTAAGAAGGATCGGTACCACTGGTTCCACAAAGGTAATAGCAGTCAATCGTAACAACCCGGCTTTGATTGACACTGTAGATGTCGTAGTTACTGATTACTCCATCGATTCCCTGCGGATTGTGGTAAATAACTCCGTGAGAATCGATTCCCTGGTGATGCGTTCGGATCAGGATACGACTCTGCAGGTACAGGGAAAAAGATCCTATGATGGAGCATGGGTTTCAGTTGATGGAAACTGGAGTTACACCTCGACCAGTGTTTCACTTGGTGCAAACTCCACATCTTTCTGGGATTTCGCTCCCGGGGACACAGGAACAGGAAAGATCATTGTTACAAGGGGATCTGCGGTACCAGATACGGTGTATGTGAAGATTCTCCCTGGCTTACCTGTAAAGGTAGTTCTTTATCCCAAAGGAGGGGCTCCGGATGCTTCCAATACGCCTTATCCAAACCCTGAGCAGGCCATAGAGGCTGTTGCAGGAAAGGCGCTTCCATTAACTGCAAAGGTATTTGATCATAAAAATGTCTGGTTAGCCAGCTTTGAACTGCCTGTCAGCGAAAATACCAGTAAGTTTCAATGGAAAGTTGAGGAGATGCCCGGTTACACCTCAACTGGTGTTCTTGATATTACTTTCGGCATCAGTAATTCTTTTATGCCGATAAAGGCATATCAGACAGTACAGATAATGGTGAATTTCCGTTATGACATTTCCCGTGTGTATAGTGACACAGTAAAGGTGACAGTCATTCCCGGACAACCGAAAGCACTTTATATCGAGTCCAGCCCTGACTGGCACAGCAGCCCCAATACCCCAAATCCTGCTGATACGGTTCAGATCACAGACAGTTCTGCAACCACATCCGTTTATGCCCTGCTGCGGGATTCCCTGGGCAATTTTGTCCGCTATGCCACAATTAAAGAATGGGGAGTTGTAAATAATGACACCATAGTTTCTCCACGCAACGGGAATACCAATCTGGGTGAGGGAATTATCGAGCGAAAAGCCAAAGACGGAGTTGCAAGAGTATTTGCAGTTGACACAAGCGGTCTGCGTGACACAGTAGCTGTAAAGCTCCTTGGCTACCACTATGTTCAATTGCAGATAATGAGGGGCAACGAAGTCATCAATTTACTCGATATCAATACAAATGAGCATGTCACAATAAGAGTTCAGGGTATGCGCTCTGACACAAAAGAGTGGGAGGATTTTTCAGGAAGGTGGGCCAACAGCACCAGCCTCAAGATGATTCCGACAGCTCCCGGCAGGGCACACTCCTGGAATTTCTCACCCACGGACACCGGAAGGGGAATTATCCGGGTAACAGATCCGGATGGATTAGCGATACCTGATACTATCGATGCGATATTCCGTCCCGGTCCTCCAAATAGAGTTGTGATAGAGATTGTAACCCCGCCAGATCAGCGCAAGGCGGGAGATCCTATTATCACTGTGATTAAGATTTACAATGAAGACGGACTTGTTCCTGGAGATTACTGTTTCTACGCTGATTCAGGCAATGGTGTCCGGTATACCGATACTCTGGGGACCGGCGGCAGGCCGAAGCCCTTTGTTCTTATAGGAGGAGACACGCTGTGGCTTGGTGAAGAAGGGGATCAGTGTTTCAGCAGCGGATTGGATACTGTTCCAATTGTGCTTTACTACGTGCCGGATGATCCTGACAGCATGCATCAGATCTCCGTGGATCTGGGTGGATTGACAGCAGTTACAGATCCCTTCACCCTGTATCCTGCGGCTCTTGATTCCCTTGCTCTTCAGTACCAGGACGGTACTCCTGTCGGGGACACACTTGTACTGCGCTACCCTCAGGGAGGAGCGATGATTTACGCGATCGGCTATGATCAATATGGAAACAAACGGGGACCGGAAAAGAGCGACTGGAGCACAGATTCCACACTGCATAGAATTCCGCAGGGGACAGGCCAGGAAAGAATCTGGTACGATGCATCAGGAGTTAAAGACAATGAATTCGGGAATCTGACCGCAGCAGCCAATGATTCTATCAAGGCGAGTACATTTATCAAGATTATCGGCCCATTGGTAACTGTTAAATCGGCGGTTACCGGCGATGACAACGGAAACGGTTATCTTGACAGAATCACCCTGACTTTCAGCAAGGAGGTTTCGCTTCCTGAAGATTTTGCTGAGATCAGCGGTATCAACATCTACCGCGGCAACACTTCCTTTACTGTTGAAAAGGTGATCGGAGGTGGAGCGGACGGGAAAGACAGTGTGTGGACTCTGATCCTTAAAGAAGTAAAGAATGGCGAACCCCAGACCAGTTGGACTCCCTATATCTCCTTCGATGCCATCCCTGATGCGGGAATCGATTCACTTTCGAATCTTGTCGCAAAAGATGGTGCCGGGCCGGTGATCTGGAAAGTGACAAAGCAGATCAAATCCGCTGATCAGGACAGGACCAGAGATATTGTGACTGTTGTTTTCAGCGAGCCGGTGATGAACAACAAGGGAGGGGATCTCAGCACGGATGATGTACCTGCGGTGATGTTTTACATCTGGGAAGTTGATCCCACCCAGGAATCCGGTTACAGGCTGAAGGACAGCCTGCTGCTTAATATCGACAACCTTCAGAGTGCTGATGAGTCTGTTGTTACATTCCTGACTGAAAACAATGTCGATTTGAACCCCAGACATTTTGTAAGCATCAGGATGTTTGGTGACTCTTCGTACATCACTGACAGGGTGGGCACCGGCAATTATCCGGATCCGGACAACCAGCGCGTGAGGATAATTGTCACAGGAATACAGGCTGACAAGCTGTATTCATACCCCAATCCCGCTCTGGCTACGGTAAAAAGAGTTCCTGCCGGCCGGATTTACGCCAAACATACGCCTAATGCAAGAAAATGGGTAAAAGAGGATAATGCCGGAGTAGTGATTAATTTCAATCTTTTCATTCCGGATGATATCTCTACAAAAGTCAAGTGTATAGTAAAAGTATACGATATGGTTGGTAACATGGTAGGCACCAATACCGAGAAAAACCTTCTCGCCAGTATACCAGCAGATGCTCTTAAAGAGAGCAGCGGAACTCTCTTCCCTATTGACCTCTACTGGAATGGTTTTACACAGAAGAAGATGAAAGCCGCTCCCGGAGTTTACAAGGTTGTGGTATACATTGAGTACTCTGGTAAGGACTATAAGAAGTACAATTCACAACTGCTCGGAAAAGTAGGATTAATGCACGGTTCTACCAGGTAGATTTAATTCTGGAGTCAGCAAATCAGGCTGACTCCAGTTCCTCTTTACTCCTGCCTTCCTGAAATGATAGACAACTTTTACCGCGTATTACATTTTTATCTCATAACAGTTCAGTCTGGCGGGTGAATATGGGTAAAGGTAATTTTTCCGATACAAACAAGATGCTTGAAGGCATAGCCGAAATCAGCAACGCCATCATGGAAAAAAACTATCTGGATGATCTTCTGAGGCTTATTGTCTCGGTTACTGCCAAGATCACCGGATCCAAAATCTGTTCCATCCTTCTTCTTGACAAAAAGAATAACGAACTTGTGTTGCGTGCCTGCCAGACAGATTCGGGCAGTTACAATCAGCGCACAAACACACCGCTTGGGAAAGGGATTGCCGGACGGGTGGCACAGACCAACAAACCTATGACCGTTCTGGATGTGCGCAAGGATCCCCGCTACATTAATAAGAAAATCGCGGAAAAAGACGGGCTGGTTTCCCTTCTCTCTGTTCCAATGAGTGTGGAGGGTGAGGTTATCGGTGTGATAAACTGTTATACACCGGAAACTTATGAGTTCTCCAAAGAAGATGTAATGACTCTCACCACAGTTGCTGCACAGGCAGCCGTTCTCTTTAAAAACACCGAGCTTCGCATAATGAAAGAGATTATTCAGAAAGAACTTGATGATAGAAAACTGATTGAGCGGGCCAAAGAGATACTGATGGATAAAAAGAAGGTTACCGGAAAGACCGCATTTGAACTGATGCGGAAACAGAGCATGAATTCACGTACATCGATGGCAAAAATAGCCGAATCCATCATTCTGGCCTCATCGTTTGACTGATCTGCAGGCATTATGTAGTTTCTTTTTTTAATCCGGATAATCCGGGTTAGATTTTTCCGATAGCTGAACAACGGTGTTCAGTTAAAAATTGAGTATCGAAGTTGATGCCCGACCCCTGGAGACAGGAGCCGGGCTTTCTTTTTTTGACCACTGATTAAACTGATTAGAATGATTACACTGATTTAAATATGGAAAAAGAAACACAGATATAAAAAATGCGAGGGTTTGTGAATGGTTCGTTAATCGATGGAATTTGATCAGGCACTTAAGATGCAGTATGATAACGATACCAAAGGAGAGGGAAGGTTTAATTTAGTGGAAAATTTTGAAAGCAGATATGTAAGTAATTTTCATAGTTTCTGAAAGGAGTATTTATGTCATCAGTTGTTTCTGCATTTATGGAGAAGGTAAAAGCCAAAAACCCGGGCGAGAAGGAGTTTCATCAGGCGGTCGAAGAAGTCGTAACATCTTTGATGCCTTTTATCGAGAAGAACCCTCGTTACCAGAAGGCAAAGATTCTGGAAAGGATGGTAGAGCCTGAGCGTGTGATAATGTTCCGGGTGGCCTGGGTTGATGACAAAGGAGAGGTGCAGGTCAATCGCGGATTCCGTATCCAGATGAACAGTGCTATCGGACCATACAAAGGTGGTCTGAGACTTCACCCCTCAGTGAATCTTGGAATACTGAAATTTCTGGCTTTTGAGCAGGTTTTCAAAAATGCTCTTACCACTCTTCCGATGGGTGGAGGAAAGGGTGGATCAGATTTTGATCCCAAAGGTAAGTCGGACAATGAGGTGATGCGTTTCTGTCAGGCATTCATGACTGAACTGAGCCGTCATGTGGGTGCAGATACAGATGTTCCGGCAGGAGATATCGGAACCGGTGCACGTGAAATCGGGTTTATGTTTGGTCAATACAAAAGACTCAGAAATGAGTTTACAGGAGTGCTTACAGGGAAAGGACTTAACTGGGGTGGAAGCCTGATCAGGCCGGAAGCGACTGGTTATGGCCTTGTATACTTCTGTGATGAAATGCTTAAGACCAGAAATGAAAGTTTCAAAGGAAAAATTGTCACTGTTTCCGGTTCCGGGAATGTAGCTCAGTTCGCAACCGAGAAAGCTACTCAGATGGGTGCAAAGGTTGTTTCACTTTCCGATTCAAACGGTACCATCTACGATCCTGATGGGATAGACGAGGAAAAACTGGCATTTGTTAAGGAACTCAAGAACATAAAGCGCGGGCGCATAAAGGAATATGCAGATAAATACAACTGCACATACCTCGAAGGAAAACGCCCCTGGGGGATCAAGTGTGATATTGCTCTTCCCTGTGCAACTCAGAATGAGATAGAGAAGAGCGAGGCAGAAGAGCTGGTTAAAAACGGTTGTATCTGTGTTGGTGAAGGTGCCAATATGCCCAGCACACCTGATGCAGTAGAGGTTTTCCTGGAAAAGAAAATTCTATTTGCTCCCGGAAAGGCCTCCAATGCCGGTGGTGTTGCCTGCAGCGGTCTTGAGATGACTCAGAACAGCATGCGTCTGAGCTGGAGCCGCGAGGAAGTGGATTCAAAGTTACATGGAATCATGAAGGCTATTCATGAGCAGTGTGTCAGGTACGGCAAGGATGGCGATTTCATCAATTACGTCAATGGTGCCAATATCGGAGGGTTTGTTAAGGTAGCGGACGCCATGATTGATCAGGGTATTATCTAATGAAAAAAGCCCCGTTTTTGCGGGGCTTTTTTTTCATATTGAAGCAGCTTTTGCCTGTTTTGCTTTTTTCTTCTCTTTTTTCTCTTTGACTGTCAGCTTCGGTTTGTTGTTTTTGGTAACACCTTTGTCTTTGTTTTTTGCCATACATCCTCCTTTACCACTGATTAACCTATAAATGATTATATGGAACAGGATTTTTTATCCTTGCATTTTAACACCGATTGTGACCTTGATTTGCTTGATTATTTGATTTTCATGATTCAAAGAAGAAGAGATTTTATTATTATTAGTATCTGAGTATAAAATGCCTGAAGAACAGGTAATTCAGATATCAAAAATAAAAATTTATAGTTTTTTCTTCGGAAAGTCAAGACTAATCGGTAAGAGTGCTTGACAGTAAGGCGCAACCGGGTATGATTGAAAATCTTCTTGCCTTTCCGGTTAAACTGGAAGTATAATTGCGTGGCTGTTGTTAAAAAATTTTATTTTTCAGGATCATTGTATTTAAAAAACGGACAACAAACATAAACTTTCAACTCATAGATACATGCAATAATAAGGAGGGCTTATGAGTCTGATCCGCTCCAGCGCCAAGGGGGACCTGGCCTCTGTGAAAAAGCTGGTCAATGAGGGAGCAGATATTAATGCTGCCGATGCAAATGGAAGGACTGCCTTGATCGAAGCAGCCTGGGGAGGGCACAATGAGTTAGTCAAATTTCTGATCGAAAAGAAGGCTGATGTAAATGCGGCCGACAACTCCGGTTACACTGCACTGATGCGTGCGGCAGAAGAGGGACACAATACGGTTGTTGCAAATCTGATAAAAGCCGGAGCAAACGTGAACTGCAAGGGGAAGGTAAGGGGAGCAACTCCGCTTATGCTTGCCGCAGAAAGAGGACATGTTAAAATTCTTGAAGTTTTAATCGCAAACGGGGCTAATGTGAATGAAATAGATCTGTACGAAGAAACTGCCCTGACCAAGGCTTACAATGCAGATCAGACAAAAGCCGCACAATTCCTGGAGTCAAAAGGCGGAAGAGGAAAACCTGAGCGTTCTTCGTATACCTCATCATACGGAGAAAAAGAGAGCAAAACTTCAATAAAAGTCACTATGCCTCAGTGGACTGCCGCAGCTTATGAATCAGATTACGATGAAGAAGACACTTCTGAGAGTTTCGAAGAAGATTGATAACTTTTAAGGATATGGCAGAGGATGGTTGGTCTTCAGCCAGCCATTCCTCAATACCTATGTTTTACCTGTAATAAAACCATAAAAAAGAGATAATACCGGAGCAGATCTGCTCCTCTCTTCCCTGCTCCCAAACTTATATAGAATCCCCGAATTCCTGCCGTGATTTGTACTGCTCAATCACTTTTCCCGGATAACTGTTTGCGTAGCAATAAGTACAGAGATGAGGGCAGGTGTTGTAACGGCCGATATCTTTACTCGCAATACAACCGCAGAGGTCTCTCTGCCCGGGATCTTTAAGTTTTTTCCGGTAAACAGTCTCATTACCAAAAAGGTCGTTTCTTTTTTCCAGTCCCAGGAAATCTCCAAGTACCGGGTCATCACCGAAAAGATCTCCGATCAGCATCGGATCTATACAGCTTCCATGCCCGATCCCGAACCTGCTCAGGTCTGTTTTTTCAGCACAGGAGAGTATATTCAGACCCCACTCTTTATTTTTCTTTACCAGATAGCCCCCGATGTAATCGATGTCTTCTGGGCTGAATTGCCGCACTTTTATGGCGGCTTTACGCAAGTTTCTGTATACACTTGTGTAAAGGGACAGAAAACTCAGGGTCAGCCGCTCAGTGTAGCTATGAATCTCATCTCCGATTCTCCCGATCCTTTCACACAAGATCTCCGGGGAGATTTTATCGGATAAAATCAGGGGATCAAAGCGCCACATAACCTTTCTCTTCCCTGCCCTCTCCGAGAGTGTTTTGAAAGTTTTTATCCGGTTTTCCAGAGGTGGGACCTTCTTTTCAAGGGCTTCCTTTTCATAATCGTTCAGTGTGACCTGAAAGAGGTAATAAATTCCCCTGCGGTCAAGTTCATCGAGCAGCGGGATTATCGGAGAGGGGTTCTTTGACCAGAAAGCAATGAGGCGGACCTTTTCAAATGATACGAAAGTCGATTTTCCGTTAAACGGGTTGATCCATCGTACATAACCTCTTTTCAGCCGATCTATGAACCATTGAGCATAAAACGCCGGAATATCTGTAGAACGGCTTGCTGAGATAATTAGAGGGGCCAGTGCCTCGACCTGCTGATTATCGGAAGTGATTATTTTTACCCGTTCCCAGCCTTTAAAAGACATATTTTTCCTTTCAGGAAAACAAAGCATAAATTTATTACGGACCAAATACCCACATTGGGCATTTTTCACGGAACCCACTGTCGATGCCGTTTACAAAGAAATCCAGAGTACTCGTAATCAATCCCTGTGTCGCTGATTTCAAATTATACGATGAGTGGATGCATCCAGCAGGTCTCTACCTTCTTCTTGATATTTTAAGCCGGAACAATATAGAAACATACTATTTCGACTGTCTTGCCGATGGTATTCGCAGGGCAAAGAGATTCGGCACAGGAGAGTTTAAATCAATAGAGACAGAAAAACCTGATCTTTACAGGCACAT
>DAOTAZ010000128.1:0-8958 GCA_035382965.1 Chitinispirillaceae bacterium
ATCCCAAAGAGAAGAAGACTGTGATCATGAGATTTGGTCTCGATGATGGCAGGATCAAAACACTGGGTGAAATCGGTTCGAAACTCAAACTTACCAATGAGAGAGTCAGGCAGATTGAGATAAAGGCCCTGCGAAAACTGAAACAGGCATCAAGATCCCAGGTTTTGCTCCCATGGAAAGAGGAAATGGATCTTGTTAACCATTGATCCTGAATAGTTTTAAAGCTCTTCGTTTTTTTGCCGATATATTAATGAGGTATTCTATTAAACTCTTCAGGAGAAATACATGGATAGTGTTTCTGCGGCCGCCAGTTCGATTCAGGCTGTAAATGACATGATGCGCCAGGCTAATATTGAGGCTTTGAAAGCAGCAGAGAAACTGTTGAAATACAATGTTTCTGTTGCTGTCGGAGTGGAAATGGGTAAGGGAGATCAGTTGGACGTCAGTGCCTGAACCCATTCTACCAGTAATAAGATCTGTTCTGGCTGTTTGATGTTCTTTTTATTCTAAGTGCCCGGTGATACGCATTGATGTATTCCCGGGCACTTTTTTTCCAGGAGAAATCCTGAACCATTGCTTTTCCTATCATCTTTTTAATATGCCCGGGCCGGTCGTAGTAAGTACTCACTGCCCAGCCGATGGTATTATACAATGCTTCCGGAGTCGGATCGTTAAATTTAAACCCGGTGCCCTCTCCTGTCTGCTCATCATAGTTTTCCACAGTATCGTTTAGTCCTCCTGTTGCCCTGACTATAGGGAGAGTCCCATAACGTTGCGAGTACATCTGATTCAGCCCGCATGGCTCAAAAAGTGAAGGCATCAGGAAAAAGTCACACCCGGCCTCAATCAGATGAGATCTGGCATTATCGAAACCAATAAACGATCCGGCACGTCCCGGATAATGGACTGGCAGCATTCCGAAGAAATGCTCCAGAGATTTTTCGCCTGAAGCCAGTATCACAAATTGAACCTTCATGTTCTGAAGGACTCCTTCGATGGCTCTTGCTATGAGGTGGAAACCTTTCTGCTCGACAAATCTTCCAATTGCGCCAATTACCGCTGTATTTTCATCCTGCTTCAGATCAAAAGCCTTTTGCAGTGCTTTCTTACAGGTTTTCTTTCCATCTAATCTGGTTTTACTGAAGTGCTCAGGAATCAAAGGGTCAGTTTCAGGGTCCCAGATCTGGTAATCGATACCATTGAGAATGCCAATGAGATCCGATTGTCTTCTGGAGATATAGGGGGCCAGTCCGAAGCCGCCTGAAGGTGTGACAAGATCCCTGGCAAATGTAGGGCTGACTGCGGTAATAACATCGGAGAAGTAGATTCCGCCCTTTAGAAAATTGATTTTACCGTAGGATTCAAATTTATCTTCTGTAAAATTATGCCATCCCAGGCCAAGATAATCGATATGGCTTTTAGGGTAGATTCCCTGGTAAGCGACATTATGCAGAGTGATAACAGATGCGGTTTCTTTGAACAGTGGATCGTTCCAATGCCACAGTTTCAGGTATACCGGAGCAAGTGCTGTCTGCCAGTCATTTGCATGGACGATATCGGGCTTGAAGGAGATGTCTTTACAGAGCTGAAGCGCGGCTCTGGAAAGAAAACCAAACCTGACCGGATTGTCATCATAGTCGTGCATCGAGCTGTCATGATAGAGACCATAACGATCAAAGAAAAGGCGGTGTTCGATCATGTAGACAGGAACCCCGGAGGGGGATGTTGTTTGCATTACGGAACACCACTCCTCCTTGTTCCCCATCCATACACCCATGCTTTCGAGGCGGATTTTCGCGCTGTACTTATCAGGGTCGATCAGGCTGTAGCGGGGTATCACTACCCTGACATCATGGCCGGATTTCTTTAATTGTGCGGATAGTGATGCAACTACGTCGGCAAGGCCGCCGATCTGGGCAAAAGGATACATCTCTGAAGAGACGATCAGGATATTCAGTTTCTTTTCTGTGTTCAGGATGGGTCTCATTCCGGTCTCCAGTTTAAAGTCAGTTTAATATACAATTTACACAATGAATTAGTAATGTCCGGTTAACTTATCTAAGCGGTACATATTATTAAAGGCACCAAATTTGTTCCTCAGATCAGGGTCGGTATCGGTATCGATATCGGTGAACTGGGTACGTACCCTCATATCGTCGTACCCTCATATTCTCGTACTCTCGTACTGTCGTACTTCCCGGACACTTCTGACAATCAATAAAAAGCTAAAGATGGACCAAAAGTTGGAATGAATTTTGCCCGATACTGATCTGTATTGCTTGCAGCTAAGGAGGAGAAGATGAAAGCCAGTGTTGATCCCGATACATGCATTGGATGTGAGTTGTGTCCGACAATCTCTCCGGAGGTTTTCAGGATGGAAGAAGATGGGTTGGCCCATACGATTGTAAGCGTAGTGCCCTCAGATGCCGAAGAGACTGCAAGGGAAGCTGCTGAGAGTTGTCCTGTACAGGCAATTACGATCGAAGAATAATTCAGGAATCTGCTTCAGGATAAGAATCGATCTGAGGTGACCGTATTCTTTTTAGAGATATACCTGAGAGGAGAGACTATGTTGGAGCAGAGAGAAAAATGCCAGATTTTAACTGAGTTTTTGGATCAGAAAGTGTTTGATCCTGTACTGGAAGCTCTCCCTGAACAGTATTCAAGTGAAATAGATCGAAAAAGACTGGTTGAGGTGCAGAAAGATATCCTGCTTGAAAAGGAAAAATTCCACAATCCCTGTCTCAGCCCGGAACAGATAAAGGAGAGCTATGTAAGGGGAATGTATTTCGAGACAAACAGCAAACTGGGAAAGGAACTGGAAGATCTGGAACTGCCCAGGTTTGTGGAGTTACGGGAGAGTTTTCTTCAGCTCTGTGAAGAATTGA
Organism: Chitinispirillaceae bacterium; assembly: GCA_035382965.1. Lineage (GTDB taxonomy): Bacteria > Fibrobacterota > Chitinivibrionia > Chitinivibrionales > Chitinispirillaceae > JAAYIG01. The sequence continues at coordinate 2,889 of DAOTAZ010000128.1, forward strand.
AGCTTTGAGAATTGAGTGTTTAATGTATTCCACTATCAGGGCATCGGGAATCTTAGTTTAAATACCAGATTCCGATACTGATCCCAATTAGAACACCGCAATTAACCCGAAAGCAATCCGCTGAATCTACCGGATGTAAAAAAATTGCAATTTCAGGCAAAAAGTATTATATTGTTATTACCAGCAATTACTATCCTACCTGCAAGGCCCTCTTGCAGCAATTTGGGTGAAGCGGAAGGCGCCGGTGCAATGCCGGCGCATTCTTTTTGCATATAAAACGGATTTTTTTTGGGGGATAGCCATGGCATCAAACATTGAAGATGTAACGATCAATTACGAAGAAGATGGCGTTCTGGTTATAAAAGAACTGGATAAGGTTGTCCTGTCAAAAGGGTCCTGGGCTACGGTGTTATATAAGTACCAGCAATGGGAAAAGAGCAAGAATGACTATGGTCCTGACCGCTTTTCCATTCGCAGATACCGTAAAATTGATGATGAATACAGGCAGCAGGCAAAGTTCAACATCTCAAGTAAAGATCAGGCTTTAAAATTGATCGAGGCTCTTCAGAACTGGGTCAAGTAGTTGGATTTACTCCTTAGCTGGCCTAATACAACGAATCGCTGATCAGTTGATTCACCTCTTTTTCGCTATCCAGAGCAACAGCTTTGCCAGCTATCTTCTGCAGGTCAGAGAAATTGTGCTCTGATATGATCTGTCTTACTGCCGGGATTGAAGAAGGCTGCATGGAGAAGGCTGAGGCGCCTGCTCCTACTAAAAGAGCGGCCATCCGGGGATCAGAGGCCATCTCACCACAGATAGAGACTTCTTTACCACTACATGTACTTGTGATAATAATTTTTCTGATAAGGCGAATAATTGCAGGGTGAGTGCACTGCCTGTACTCCTCAAGATAGCCATCCTCTCTGCTGGCAGCGAATATGTACTGCACCAGATCGTTTGTTCCTATGTTTATAAAACTGACCCTGCTTAAAAAGCTTTTAACCGACAGGGCAACCGATGGAATTTCTGCCATAATTCCGATGCTTAGTGCTTCAAAATTCAATCGCAGTTTGCGGCATCCGCTCTGGATGTGATAGATTGCCTTTTTCAGGTCTTCCAGTGTGGCCACAAACGGCAGTGCGACTTTTACAGTGGCAAGTCTGCAGACACTCAGGACACTCATGAGATGGTTGTTGAGGAGGTCGGGATGATGAAAAAGGTAGCGGATTCCTCTGTTGCCCAGCTGGGGATTCTCTTCGGTAAAAGTACTTACAAACGGCAGGGTTTTATCCGCCCCCAGGTCAAGGAGACGAATGGTAATGGGGCGACGTTTGGTGATGGCGATAATTTTGCGATAAAAATCGATCTCTTCCTGAACCGATGGCAGGTGGGCACAGGAGATGTAAAACAGTTCCGAGCGCAAAAGTCCTATGCCTTCCGCCCCGTAAGCCATCGCTTCTTCCGCCTCTTTGACAGTCCCAATATTGGCTTCAAGCTTTATTCGCCTCCCATCCTTTGTTTCGCAGTATCCTGTTTTCTGCTTTATAATCTTGCTTGACAGGAAGTATTCTCTTTTTTCTCTATAGGCTGATACTTCGGGTTCGGCCGGATGAACGATAGCTCTCCCGGTGTAACCGTCAACGATGAGTGGTTCACCTGAGCGAACAAGCGAAGATGCTCCCGGCACATTGATGATAGCAGGAATTCCCAGAGACTTTGATATGACTGCAACATGGGAGACACGACTGCCCTCTTCTATGATTATTCCTCTTATTTTCTTGAAATCAAGCAGTGCCACATCCGATGGCACCAGGCGTTCTGAGACAAAGATCACCGGCTCCTCTATTCTCTGCATGGGATTGGTGCGTACATGTTCTATGTCAAGAAGGTTTCGCAGTATGCGGTGGTAGGCATCCTGTATATCGAGGAATTTTGTCCGTATTATCTCATCGTGAATTGAACTGAAGCGTGTTTCAAGCACTCTCATCTGACTGGCGATGACATGTTCGATGTTCATGCGCTGGGCCCTAGCCAGTTTCTTCAATTCCTGCAGAAATGCCTTGTCTTCGAGGAGCTGAAGCTGGACATTGAAGATGAGACTGATGTCGGTCCCGTGTTTTTCTTTTTCAAGTTGATCGGAGATCTGTTTGAGTTGTTCCCGGCTTTTATTTATTGCAATCTCAAGCCTTTTGATCTCCATCGCCGGATCATCGACAGGGAAACTGTTCATCTCCAGTGCATCGAGAGTGATTTGTTTAAAGAGGAGGGCCTTCTCTATGGCTACTCCGGGTGAGATCGACTCCCCATAGAGTTCCCGTCTGATTCTGTCGACTGACCGATCCATCAGCAGCAGAGCCTCCGGACCGCGCAGAGAAGCCTGTTTAATGCCAGTGAAAATCCCATTCTTCTGCACCTGTCTTGAAAACCCGCCCTGGATTCATTCTTGTTTAATAGCAAGTAATAATCCATCAGAAAAAACAATGGTTTTAAATGTGCACGCTTTTTGCACCTGCCCTGTAACATGGGCAAAATTATGAGCTGGGTTGTTGTTGATGTTGAGGCGGATGGTCCGATTCCCGGTGACTACTCGATGGTTGCACTGGGAGCAATTATTGCCGATGAGTCACTGAACCGGAAATTCTATGCCCGGCTCAGGCCAATCTCCCCAAAATGGATGGATGAGGCATTAAGAGTCTGCGGCTTTACACGACAGGAAACCCTTACCTTCAATGACCCTCTGCTGATCATGAAAAGCTTTGCAGAGTGGCTAAATATAGAGGCTGGCTCTCATCCCTTCTTTCTCTCAGACAACAACGGTTTCGACTGGCAGTTTGTAAACTGGTACTTTCATCATTTCCTGGGCAAAAATCCCTTCGGACACAACTCCGGCAACCTCCTTTCTCTATATCAAGGGCTATCAAAAAATATCTACTCTACTTTTCAACACATACTCAAAGCAAAGCACGATCATAACCCTGTAAATGACGCCGCCAGCAACGCAGAGGCTCTCCTGGAGATGAAATACCAGCTTGGCCTCAAGATAAACCTCTGATTACAGCAGATCAGGTATATACCCGTGTGACCTCCGGAACCAGTCTTTTAAGTGTCCTCTCTATTCCCATCGTCAGAGTCATCTGAGACATGGGACATCCTCCGCAGGCGCCGGTCATAGATACCCGCACTGCTCCATCATCTGATACTTCAAGCAGTTCAACATCTCCACCGTCGGCCTGAAGTGAGGGCCTGATAGCTTCAAGAGCCTTTTCGATTTTTTCACGCAGCATAATCTCTCCTTTGCGGATAAAGAATTACAGAAGATAAATTCATGTCAATTTTACTTATGTCCGATTCTGACGATCCAGTCCTCCGGTCCCTGCTGATCGTAATCCCAGGTAAAATCACCTTTATGTTCGGCTTCGAACTGGTAGTAAATCGGTTTGGGATCATGATCGTTGATTATCCGTAAAATGCCGCCTGATGGCAGTGCACTCCACATCTCAAATATCTGTTTGTGGCGCTGCGGCGGGGGGAGCGGACGGAGATCCAGCTCAGTTGTGGCAACAAGGTCCTGAGGCGTAAAGCAGCAGTAACCGATCTTGTCACAATCCCTCTTTACCTCTTTCCAGTCCTCATCAGTGAACACCTGAAGAGCGATCTGGTAGAGGATATTGTCTTCTTTGAAGATATGGCTTTCCAGCTCACGGCTGATAAATTCCCCGTGTTCAATGACAGCCTTTTTGAATTCCCAGAACGGGGTTCCGGTTCTATTGACTATTGCAAATAAGGCCCGTTTGTGTGCACGGAACTCCACATGCTCCTCTTTCATGATGTCCGGCGGTTCAGTTATACCATGTAAATGAAGCCTGGGGAAGAGCGCGTCTTCTTCCCGCTGGTGGTGCAGTTCGGCCTCGACCATCAGGTGGGCAATCTCTATAAGCAGGTCAAAATCCGCACTCATGTCACTATAGCCGGAATACTGCTGCATCCGATCTGCAATACCCTTCAGCTTATGGAGCCCGTCAACTATGATCTTGTGCTCTTCCATCAGGGTGTGGACCGGATGGGGAGCAGAAACTGAGATCCGCTTCTCTACAAGAGAATCGCGCATTGCTTCAAGGTGAACATCACAGAGACTCTTCCGGATCTCTTCATGAGAGATTCCCTCCTGAATCAGTTCCTGTTCAAGGACGCCAAGCGTTCTGGCATCTACGCTGCCAAGAAATGTTTTTGCGCGTTCCTTTAACTCATCTGTGATTTTTTCCGATTTCAGTTCACGTAAAAGGGCCTTAAGGGTTTCCTTTGCCGCACTGCCATCCTGAGATGCAGTTACTCTGTTGCTTCCTGTCTGTTCGATTCGCAGGACCCACTCCCTGCTGCCTTTCTGCTCTTTAGTAACCTTCAGCTCCGGTTTGCTTCCAAGCATGTACACAAGAGGGTGCGGATCGAAATCAAATGTCACATCCAACCTCTCACCGCTTTTCAGAGTCTCAATAGCAGGGAAGAGCTTTCCTTCTTTTTCCTCATGAGAAAGGCCCCTTGTGTCAATTGAAAATGCTGTTCCCATCTAAACCTCCCTTGTTTTTATTTTAAGTCGTCTTTTCCTGGTCCATAAAATGATACTAAAATTATATCAATAAAATGAAAAAAAATTCTGCCTTTACAAAATCATTCCTGGAAACCCGGGGTCAGCATCTTGTGCTTTATCTATCTCACTGCCGCATCCAAGTTCTTTCAATGTCGTGCTCTTCATCAGTGACTCTATCTGCCTGTTATGCTCTGTGAAAATCAAGCCAAGAGAGCAGCTTTCATGTTTGCAGAATGGCAGGGCAAAGGGGCAGCCACTCTCTTCAGATCTTCCCTCAACAGCATCCCAGATATCGAGCAGGGAGATCTGCTCCGGTGGGGTGCTTAAAGAGACTCCTCCGGAGGGCCCCCGTTCTCCTTTCACTATGCGGTTTCTGGCAAGGATCTGTACGACTTTTGCCAGATGTGCTTCGGAGACACCGCAGAGAGTGGCGATCTTTCCGATCGGCAGCTTCCGGGGATGATTCTGCGCCAGAAGCGACATGGCATGAACAGCCAGTGTGAAAGCTTTTGTGGTTTTTAACATGCAATGCATAAGGACCTCTAATATTCAGGAATTAAAATACCTTATTTCCTGTTTGGGGTCAACCCTTTTTTTTAAAAGACGCAATTTTTCAGCCATGAGCTTGCAGGGATGCTCGTGCAGGGGGGGGTGGATGATCTGTTAATCGCAAGATAGTAAACAATAAAACAAAGCAACTGCCTGAAAATCAATCAGATAAGAAAAGATAAAATAAATTTAATTGAACTTAACTAAACAAATCCCGGCAAAATGACATGATCTGCGCTATATTAAGAAAGTGTGTTTTTTATTCAGGACTAAATTTGAAGGGGGGTATATGCTTAAAGGTGTACATGTTTCAAACATTCTTATCGGGGTTGCAGTATGGGCAGGGATTGCGGGGGCGGTTGTGATGAGGCCTGTTCTGGATGAAAATGGTAAGGAAACCGGAAGCTATAACATCAATCCCGATCCGGATGGGGAACCCTGGATAGTGACACCGATGGAGATTACCCCGGAGGTACAGAAGAGACTGGATGCGATCCCTGATTATAAGCCAAAGAACAACCTGGCAAAAGCTCAGGCTGAACTTCCACGTGCGGTCAACCATGTTAATGAGCCTGAGTTTCGTCCCATTTTCAGACAGCGGGGAGGGTCCTGTTCGGCGGCAAGTGGAGTGGGATATGTTTACACCTGGGAAGCCAATATACTGACAGATGTACCGGGGCAGGCAAATCGATGCATGTATTACTATCCCTATAACTTTCTGAACAATGGTAACAGCAGCAGAGGAATTTGGTGGTATGATGCATGGGATATCATGAAATACACTGGATGTGTCAGGGAAGATTACTGGCCTTCGCGCCTGGGGCGGGAAACAGCTGAGGAATGGGCTGATACCTACGAAGCGTATCATGAAGCCAATTTTGACCGTTGCTCTACCTATACACGGCTTAGAAACCCGGGGACTCCCGAGAACATCC
>DAOTAZ010000129.1:0-8946 GCA_035382965.1 Chitinispirillaceae bacterium
CGTTCTCCAGCGCATTGGCGCTGATTTAACATCGGGAAACGGGATTTCTATTCTCCTTTGGAATCTGCGGAGGATTTTTGGATAGAGATTTTGATGTAATTATAATCGGGTCCGGAATCGGAGGGCTCACCTGCGGCGCATTTCTGGCATCCAGTGGAATGAGAGTTCTTGTTCTGGAAAAACACACCCGTATCGGGGGTTACACACATTGCTTCAAGCGCAGGCAATTCAGATTCGAATCAGCGGTACATTCGATTCCTGCGGGCCCGAACGGTTTTATCATGCACCTGCTGAAGCAGCTTGGTATTGATAACCGCATTATCACAGAAGAACATAAAACTATGTACCATTCACAGTGGAATGGATTTTCCTATTCTGTTCCTGTCTGGTACGATCAGATCATTGAGAAACTGTCAGAGGATTTCCCGGATCAGAAATCAAGTCTGATGAAACTTTTTGGTGAGATGAAGTCCTTTTATGATGCTTTTCTGGGGCCACTCTGGAAGGGATCTCTGGAAGAAACACCTGAATACCGTTCATTTGTTTCTGCTCATCAGAACCAAAATTTCAAAGATTACATCAGTTCTTTTATAAGTGATGAGAACCTTCAGAGAGTTATTTATTCTCAGTGGCCATTTGGCGGCACTCCCCCATCCAGTGCTCCGGTAGCATTTTATGTCTTGATGTTCATAGTACACGCGATGGAAGGTTCTCATTCCATTAAGGGCGGATTCGATAACCTGGCTTCAGCCCTCGCATCTGTCATTACATCCAATGGTGGTGAGGTACGTACCAGGGCAGAAGTAGTATCTCTGAAAGCGGAAGGAGGCAGTGCGAATTCCGTCACCCTTGATAGTGGAGAGACCTTTTCTGCAGACAATTTTGTCTCAAATATCAGTCCTTATATACTTCACAACGAAATCATCGGTCCTGAATCCCGAAGCAGAATATGGCTGCGCAGGTTAGGTAACCTCAATCCGTCTGTATCCTGTGTCGCCGTTTATCTTGGACTTGACACCCCGTCTTTCAATATGGTTCCACATAATGTCTTCAACTGGTTTGACGGCAGTGATGAGTCGGTGTATGAACGGATACAGAACCGTGATCTTCAAACAATCGATCATTTAATCTTTCTGCGTCCTTCGGATTCCGAGGATGACAAGACCCTGACCATTCTCAACTTTGTCAAAAAGTCAGCCTCAGATAACTGGAAAAGCGAAAAGATTCTGCATGCAGAAAGGATTATGACAAAAGCAGAAAGCATCATTCCGGGATTGAGGGGACATGTAAGCCTTATGGAAACAGGTTCTCCATCAACCTTTGAGCGCTACACAGGGAACACCGGAGGCGCTCTCTATGGTTTTGAAAACACATCGCATATTTACGGTGAAGCTAAACTTCCCATTAAAACACATCTTTCCAACCTCTTTCAGACAGGGCACTGGGGAAAACCGGGCGGCGGTATCTGGAATACTATGTATAACGGCTATACCACAGCACTTACAATGCTGACAAGCATTGAAAACAGAACGGCAATAAAGTCCGCCAAATCATCCTGAGAACGGTTGATCTCTTAACTGTACTCCATTTAAATGCGCGACATAGTATTTTGTAATTGTCCACATGTTCGGACAAAGGTAAGCTATATATTTATAGAAATAAACCTCTCTGAGGAGTTGAAAAGAAAATGAACCCTGTGAAAAAGTCAACCAAACTCGACAATGTGCTTTACGATATAAGAGGTCCGGTTCTTGATGAGGCAAAACGTCTTGAAGAAGAAGGATATCAGGTACTAAAACTCAATACCGGCAATCCTGCTCCCTTTGGATTGTTCGCTCCCGATGAGATTCTTCATGACATGGTTATAAACCTCAGCACAACCCAGGGTTATAGTGATTCAAAGGGAATGTTTCCGGCGCGTAAAGCGATAATGCAGTATTGTCAGCAGAAAAACATTGCCGGTGTGGAAACCGAGGACATTTTCATCGGAAATGGGGCCAGTGAGGTAATAGTTATGGCCATGCAGGCGTTGCTCAATACCGGTGATGAAATTCTGGTTCCCTCTCCGGATTATCCTCTATGGACTGCGGCCGTCAACCTTTCCGGAGGCACCGCGGTTCACTATGTCTGTGATGAGCAGTCATCCTGGTGTCCGGATATAGAGGATATAAAGAAGAAGGTCAATTCAAACACCCGGGGAATCGTGGTGATAAATCCCAACAATCCCACAGGTGCGCTCTATCCGGTGGAAATCCTGGAACAGATAATTGAAATTGCCCGTCAGAATGATCTTATAGTCTTTTCCGATGAGATTTATGACAAGATTACCTATGACGGAGCAGTTCACACATCTACTGCTTCCCTTGCCGACGATGTATTGTTTATCACAATCAATGGACTTTCTAAAACATATAGAGTAGCAGGGTTCAGGGTTGGATGGATGGTGGTAAGCGGAAGAAAGAGTGTTGCCAGAGATTACATTGAAGGACTGACGATGCTTGCCTCGATGCGCCTGTGCAGCAACGTTCCAGGACAATCGATAATCCAGACCGCACTGGGAGGTTACCAGAGCATCTATGATTTGACAAAGGAAGGGGGCAGACTCAAAGAACAGCGGGATATCTGCTATTCGATGGTAAACCAGATAGAAGGGCTTAGCTGCGTGAAACCGCAGGCGGCTTTCTATCTTTTCCCAAAAATTGACATAAAGAAGTTTAATATAACAAGTGATGAAAAATTCGTGCTGGACTTCCTGCGCAGTGAGAGGATCCTTTTAGTGCACGGGACAGGTTTTAACTGGTCCGATCCTGATCATTTCCGTATTGTCTTTCTGCCCACTGCCGAGGAACTGAAAGACGCGATGTTAAAGCTCAGGAAATTCCTGTCCGGTTACAGACAAGAGTGACAGGGTTTCCTGTTCAATCGATCAGGAACAGGGTAGTTTATGAAACTTTTCTGTTCTTTGTGCGTTTATGCCCTGAGAATTAGAAGAACGACTCTGTTCCTGATTATGATTCCAATGGTTCTCTATTCTGATGACTTCCTCTCTCAGCAGAGAAATTATACCCGCTTCAGATCCTCAGAAACGGAAAAATTAAAGACAGTCGAAAAGCTCTTTTCCGACAAAGGACTTTCCTTTACACAATCAAAGATCTTCCTGAGAGCTTTTAAAAGAGAAGCTCAGCTCGAGTTGTGGGCTGCCAAAAGGGACTCAGATGATTTTGTTCTGTTAAAGACATATCAGATCTGTCAAAGTTCGGGTGACCTGGGTCCTAAAAGGATGCAGGGTGATTATCAGGTTCCTGAGGGCTTGTACATTATCGACAGGTTTAATCCTTCAAGCAATTTTTACCTTTCTCTGGGGATCAACTATCCCAATAAATCCGACAGAATTCTCGGAGTGGCAGGAAAACTGGGCGGAGATATCTTTATACATGGGAGTTGTGTCACAATCGGGTGTTTGCCGATTGAGGATGAATATATAAAGGAATTATATCTGATTTGTGCTTATGCCAGAAATTATGGTCAGAAGATGATCGAAGTTCATATATTTCCTGCCAGAATGAATGAAGAGGGGATGAAGTTTTTAAGAAACAGGTATAATGTTTACAGGGAGACTATTGGATTCTGGGAAAATCTTAAGCAGTTTTATGATTATTTTGAGAAACAGCATCGAGTCCCGGTTCATTCAGTCGCACCGGATGGAAAATATGTTTTAAAGAGTCCGGATTGAGGAACGGCAGGTGGAATATCTATTCTCAATAGAGAACAGTAATACGGCCTCACAGCCGTGTAATAACTTGCGTTCAAACGCTTTCTTTATTATGTTAAAACCAGTATTCATCATGGATCTTCAGGATTGAAGAGCCGGAAGATGAAAATACGGGACGAATTAATTGTTGCCGGTTAAACGTGTAAAAAATGGTTGTACAAATCTTTTTCGCACCATTTCAGCCCATTTCTACACTATCTACATTAAGCGGTTTACCTGATCATTTTACGGAAAACAACCCGAAGGAATAAAGGCATGCTTGATTTTTTTACGATTCAGACAACTACTGCAAATCCAACGCTGATAAGCACCCTCTATACTGTTCTTCTTTCATTTGTCCTCTCATCACTTATCGCCATCACCTATGAAAAAACCTATTGTGGTCTTTCATATTCACGAAACTATGTTCAATCTCTGATACTGGTATCAATAGTTGGCGGAATGATTATGCAATCTCTGGGAGATAATCCTCTGCGCGGACTCGGCATAATGGGGGCATTGGCGATAATCAGATTCAGAACGGTGTTTAAAGACCCCCGTGATATCATTTTCATGTTTGCAGCAGTTGCTTCCGGAATTGCCTGCGGTGTATTTGGATACGGTATAGCGATCATAGGGACTCTGGGTTTCTGCGGTGCTGCCGTTGTACTGTATTATTCTCCATTCGGCAAAACCCGGTATTTTGACGGGATGTTGCGATTCAATATTGACAGCAATGCCGAAAATCATGCTCATCTGGAAGGAATCATGAAAAATTACTGCAGGCATTTCGCTCTGGTCAGTCTTAGAGAGATGGCCCAGGGGGAACGAATCGACTATGCCTATCATGTCAAGCTGAAAAAAAACCTGACCAAAGAAAATTTCATCACTGAAATCAGAAAACTATCATCAATCAAAGATGTGAACTTGTTATTGCAGGAAACCACTGTTGAATTGTAAAGGTACCCCATGAAAATCCTCTATACAGCGCTTTTATGTGCACTTGCCGCCCTTACTGTAATTTCCATCAATCTGCGGAGTGATCTGGAGAGCTTTCATGGAATAGCTGATACAAAGGAAATGGTAATCAGAGCTGAATTCGGGGTTGAGATTAAAAAGATGAGGATCACTCCCGGTCAGAGGGTATTTACCGGTGATACCCTGGTGGAGATGCGCAGTCCTGAAATCGAACTGAAGATCAGCGAGTATACTCATCTTGTAAACGAAATGAGAACCCGCAGTAAAACTCAGGCGAACCTTTCAAAAGCCGAAATGAAGGCGTTGAAAAGCGAACAGGAAGCAAGAATTATCGAGATCCGCTCAGAACTCCAGCAGCTTGAGTCACAGTACGCCATAAACCGGGAGCTTATCCAGAAGTTGCGCAGTGTTAGAGATAACGACTCAACATCAATAGCAGTCAGTACCAACAATCCTACTCTGATAAGGATTCAGAACCTTAAGGAGGAACTTGCCAGGTTAGACAGGTCAACCGCTATAATGGATGAGAACCTCCGCAGCCAGATCTCTCACGGGGTCGATCCGTTAAAGGATCAACTGGAACAGTACTCTGACCAACTACGTCTCTACACAGAGCTGAACAAAAAACTTTTCATAACAGCTCAGAGCGACGGCATAGTGGGAGCGGTTTTCTACAAAGAAGGAGAGAAGGTTTCCGCTTTCGATTCAATCGCTACCATTCACTCTGAATCTCCGTCATTTGTTCTGGGGTATATTCATGAGAACATTTACAGCTCAGTATCTCTCGGCCAGAGTGTAACTGTACGGTCATTGGCAGACAAGAAACATCAGGTATCAGGAAAAGTGATAGGTGTGGGCACCCGGATAGTGGAATATCCTCTGCGGCTCAGAAAAGTTCCGGAAGTAGTGATGTGGGGTCGGGAAGTAACAATCAGGATACCGGAAAAAAACCAATTCCTGCTTGGTGAGAAAGTGCTCATACGCCTCGATCATGGCAATAAGCCAGTAAAGGGGCCCGCAAAGCTTGCAAATATTTTCTCACGCAGCGCTCCCCTGGCAGACACAGTTGTTACTCATGAGATGCTTCCTGAATACAGGGATATAACCCGTCCCGGGTCTTCTGCTCTGGGTATAGAGGCCTCAGGAGCGGTCTTTCTTGAGGACATTCAGAAATACTGCATAATAAGTGATGAATCCCCGATGCTTTATCTGATGAACAGCAAAGGTGAAATTGAAAACGAAGTGCAGATCAATGGCCTTAAAGATGCAAGTGACATGGAGGGAATCACAATTGACGAAAAAGGGTACATTTACATAGTATGCTCTCAGAGTCCTTCAAAAAAAGGAAAACTGCCCGACAAGCGGAAGCTTCTCATGCGTATCAGAAGAGACAGAGAGTCTTTCACCCTCGACTCGGAAGTAAAACTTCTGGATCTTCTCACAAACGCAGCCCAGAGTGATACTGGCGCGTTATGGACAAAGCTTATAAAGATCGACACTGCAAGAAGAACCCCTGATATCGAAGGAATTGCATGCAGGGGAGACTCCATTTTTCTTGGATTCAAGGAGCCGCTTCTGGATGGCAAATCGGCTGTTTTGAAGATCCAGGGTATCGATAAGATGTTCAGCAAAAAGGTTTTAAACAGTTCAGCGGTTAAATTATGGAATCAACTGGATCTCAAAGATAAAAAGACAGGAAACCAGTTCAGGATTTCTGATATGCAGTTTATCGGAGATGATCTCTATGTGCTCTCCTGCTGCACAAATAATAATAATCCTGTGGAGGGGCGCCTGTGGGTTCTCCGTTCCGGTCAGCAGTTAGATTTTGTAAAGAGTTTTACGAAAATGAAACCGGAAGGAATAGCTGTCGATACGGCAAAAAAAACTATTGTTATTACATTTGATAATGGTTCAGACCGTCTCTCGCAATTCTTTATCACGGATAATATACTTTGACCAGATATTTATTAACATCGGCGATAGTAATCCCGTTTATATCTGTTACACTGACTGCCGGACAGCCGTCATTTAAAAATCTTCTTATTTCAGCGCGTAATGATCCTGTTGTTTCCTCTCAGGACAATAAAAACGCGGCTGTGACCAAAACCTTTAATGGTATACCAGGGATAGAGAATATTGAATTCCGGGTGCGCAATACCGGCTTCGATCAGAATAATTTCCGGTATTCTCTGAGGTTGCAGCCCCGGGGAGTGCTTGAAACCCGTGCAGCGGGCAGCTATAACAGCAGCCTGATCACCACCAAGAGAATGAAGCGCAATCTTCTCCTCAATATAGCTATTTACAATCGATATATCACTTTTATCGACCTGCTCGAATGGAAGACGCTTCTTGAGCTGTATCATGAGCTTATAACCCTTTATGATGACCGGATAAAGGTGCTGGAGGAATCCGCTTACAGTGAGAAGTTTGAACTGGAGAAGCTTGTAAAGGCTGAGGATGACAGGTCGGATGAGAAGGTATTTTCTCTTGAGATAGAGAAGAACATCTCTGTTCTGGAGCAGCGGGTAGCATATTATCTCGGTGATTCATCTTTTACTTCTTTTGACACATCTGGATTGGTCAGCATTGAAACCATTATCAGAAGGATTGAAACAGGTACATTTTCCCTTGACACCAACAACGCGTACCTGGATTTCTACAGAACCGAAATTGACCTGGCACGTAAAAGATTTGATCTCGAAAAAGCCGAGACACGCCGCTATCTGGATCTTATAAGTTTCAACTACGATAACGGTGAGATGTACGATGAACTGATGAGGAAATATGATCTGAAAGACTATAATCTTAAAAAGTCTTTTTCCATTGAATTAGGGTTTCGCATTCCAAATTTGACACTCGCAGCCCACGAACTTAACAGCCGCAGAGCTGATCTTCTCAAGGAATCTGAAAAATACGAGAAGGTAAAAGATGAGCTGAGTGAGAAGGTACGCAAGGATCTTGCTGATCTGCGGCAGCTTATAGCCCAGTACCGCTATCTAAAAGAAAGGTCATCACAGGTTGATGTCGAGGCATCATTGAAGAAATTTGTTCAGATAGATGGAATCGACCCGCTTGTGGTTCTGGAGATAAAGGAGGATATCCTCAAAAACCGTATCAGCAGTACCTCGATCAAGTACGGCATAATGAGAAATTACATTTATGTAATTGATAATGCCGGACTTCTTTCACAGACACCTATCCGGAACTATCTCTCCGAGAATATGGAGATCGTTGAATGGTAAACACAGAAGTTGAGCAGAAGATCGGGGTTTCAACCGCTGTCACCCCATCCTTGCTTAACAGGTACGAGGCCAAATACCTCATTCCATTCTCAATGATCGGACCCATTGTTGAGTTTATTAAACCATATTGTTCCTATGACAAGTATTCGGCCTTATCTGAGGACCGGTTCTATAAAGTCAATAGTCTATATTTCGATACTCCGGATTACCTGTTTCTGCATCAGAGGATATATAAAGCGGAGAAGCGTTTCAATATGCGGATCCGTTCTTATGGCGATCATCCGGTGATGCCCTATTTCTTTGAAATAAAGCAGCGGCTTGGTGATATAATCCGGAAGATCAGGGCAAAGATAGATGATCCTGATTACGCAGAACTTTTCAACAGATCAGGTGTAGAGATCAGGGACGGTGAGGATCAGAAAAACGAACTTCACAGGGAACTGTTTTATCGCACAGCAAGCAAGTATAATGCAGCTCCGGTAGTTCTGGTTCAATACCGGCGGCAGGCTTTTTTTTCCACCTGCGATGATTACGCAAGAGTGACCTTTGATATAGACATTCATGCCATGGAAAAAAGAAGTTATGATCCTGTACCGGAGAAGGGAAAGATTTTCCGTTGCAGTACAGGTTTTGACGGTGAACGGAATGTAATTCTGGAACTTAAGTGTTTCAAAGATTCAGTCCCGTCCTGGATGATAGACCTGATCAGAGCATTTCAGCTCCAGCGGAGGGGTTTTTCGAAATACTCGACATGTCTTCAAAATGTCTTTGACAGAAAAACTCAGGATCAGTTGCTTTCATACAACCCTTCACGATGCGCTTCTTTTTTCAGGGGGTAAATTTGAGCAGTCCGGTACTGTTGAAGCGACTTCTTCTTACTGTTGCTGCAGGTCTGCTTGCAGGCTGTGTGCTTATGTACAAGCCCTATGATATCACTGCACGTGAGGAGCTTTATAATCTCATGATCAGCGAGAT
>DAOTAZ010000130.1:0-8942 GCA_035382965.1 Chitinispirillaceae bacterium
ATTCAGGTCATCCCTGTAACAAATCCTCTCGGGGGTGACTCGTGAAACATCTTTGGCTGATCCTCTCTTCTCTTCCGGCACTCTTTTTTGCCTGTTCTCCCGGAGATATTGCAGGAAGTAAGGGTGGTTCTGAAACAACCAACGGGGTTTATGCCTGTGTGCTGAATCCTGACGGGAAACCTGCTGCCGGCAGTGCGGTCCGCATGCGGAAAACAGATTACGTCAGCCAGCCGTCCCTGCTTGCAAAGAAGACTATCGATCGTAAAGAAGTAACCACCGATTCAACGGGCAGTTTTCTTATCACCGGTATCGACCCCGGAGAATACTATATCGAAGTCAACGATACCGCGACCCGATCCGGAGCCGTTTTGTTCAGCTTCGCTATCGGCAACAACAAAGACACCCTCGATCTGGGATCCGATTCGCTGCGTCCTTACGCCGTTATAAAAGGGCAGATCGATACCGATTCTACCGAAAGCAGCCACTTTTTCGTTCAGATAAAGGGTCTTGAGCGGCTGGTAGAGGTTGATACCAATGGATCGTTCATAATTAATGATCTCCCGGAAGGCTTTCTGGATGTGGTTATAAGCGGAGGAAGCACGTCGGTAAAAGAAAGGGAGCTTAAAAACGTAAAAGCATCCTCTGATGACACGGTCACAGTCAAGATTTCAGGCAGTTCCGTTTATTGGGAGTATATATACCTCAATACGTCTTCTGCCAGACTGTCCGGTTCCACAATTACCGGCTTCCCTGTGCTTATCAGATTTAATTCATCATTTTTTAATTTCGAAGAGGCAGATCCGGAAGGAGACGACATTCTCTTTACCAAAGCAGACGGAACAGCTTTGCCCTTTGAGATCGAGCAGTGGGATAATGTTACCGAAAATGCGGTTATATGGGTGAAACTTGATACTATTTCAGCCAACCGTGCTGAATATTGCATAGTGATGAAATGGGGTGGAAAGGAAGAAAAGCGGTCAAACGGAGCTGCTGTTTTCGATACAGCAAACGGTTTCGTGGGTGTCTGGCACCTCAATGAAGACCCCTCATCCGGTACCGGTTCACTGAAAAACCGGACTGGAAACAGATACCATGGTACTGCGGGACGCAGTATGAAGAGCAGTAATTCCGTAGAGGCTGCTATCGGAAAAGGACTATGGTTTAACGGCACCACCGACACAGTGAATGCCGGCGTGCTTAATCTGGAAGGGGATTACACTCTGAGCTGCTGGATTAAAGCGGAGAAGAGTCCATGGAGCAACTGGAGATTAATCATTAAAGAAACATCTTACACCCTGTGGTATGACACAGTCTTCCATGGTTTCCGTTCAGAACACTTTGTTGACACCTTTACATGGCATGGAATTTACCAGGATTGTGACAATTCCAATCCCTGCCCGGTCACTCTTGATACCTGGACATACCTTGCAAGCACCTATGATGGAAACAGGATCCATCTCTATATAAACGGAGAACTCGTAGATTCCACCAGGAATATCAGTTTGAATCCACACTCCAATACTGACAATCCGCTTCTTTTCGGCGGGAGACTCTACAAGGGCGAAATCAGTGAATTCTTCAAGGGTGTAATGGACGAGGTGCGGATCGAGAAGAAAGCCCGCTCAGCAGAGTGGATCAAACTCTGTTATCTCAGCCAGCAGCCTGGCAGTAAAATTGTGAGATTCAGGAACAAATAACCTCATCGATTCAGGGAAAAAGCGGAGGACAGAAAATGTATCCGTCCTCCGGACTATCGGAATTACCTCACAAGCGATATAGACTCCACCATCGAGTGTCTGTTTGTCAAAACTCTGACGATATAAGTCCCGGTTGAAGCTGCAAACCGGTCAATGCTGTACTTGTCCTCATGATACCCCGCCTGTTTGAATCCCTTGTCAAGAACTGCAATCAATTCTCCGGAAGGGTTATAGACTTTGACAGTTACCGGTGTCGGGCTGCTGACTTTATAACCTACGACCAGGTCCTGATAGTTCCTGAAAGACAGTTTCAGTTCCGGGGTTTCTTTCTTTTTCGTAACAACTGTCTGTTCGACATTTTTAACTGCCAGATCTACATCGTACCATTTGGTGTATATATCCGCTGTGCCGGTTACCCCTGTACCAAGCTTAAGCCTGTAATCATAATGCGCCTTGCGTGTATCATCTCCTTTGTAAATATAATCGGTATTGCAGATAACCGCTATCACCACATTGTTTGCCGGAGCCTTGTCCAATCGAATACTGCATTTTCCGCTCGTTACAGGGACACTGTAGACCGGAGTCCCGTCAACGGCACGGTAACATAATTGACAAGACATATTAGCCCCGATCGGCTGGAAATCGACACTTACCATGTTTCCCGATACTTTCAGCGGGATCTGGTTTGCCCCGGACCATCCCGGAGTGGTGCGCTGTTCAGGTGTGAGCAGACCGTTTCCATCGTTTGTGGTCTTTACATATGGTGTCATCTTCCAGGTTTCACAGTTGATCCAGTAAGGCTCCCATTCCGCCCCGATATTCTGGCCAAAATTGGAATTTAAGAGTCTCTTGCATTCATTTGACCATTTTTTCATGTCAAGCAAGGCTATTCTTGCCCTGTACTCCATTATCAGACGGCGGATCTGCTCCTCTCCCATCTGCCTGGCCATTCCTTCCAGTATCCTTCCGGTACAGTTTTTCCAGATCCAGGGAATGCTCCCCAACCCGATCCACTCACCAAGAAAAGTAGGAAAGATATTTCCATACTGAGTTCCACCAAGAAACTTGCGCCATGTACAGATCTGCTGGCCTCCGTTAAACATGTTGACACCCTCAGCGGAAGGGCCCCCAAAACTTCCATCCTGAAGCCATCCGCTGTAACACTCTATCGGCATAAAAGGAGCAATCAACGCTGCTCCGTTAAGAAAACCCATGGAACCATAATTGTTAGTCCTCTGGGCTGTAGCCTGCTGCTGAAGCCAGGTATTTCCTCCCTCATGAAACCAGGCTGCCTGTCTTGCCCCTGGAAGACTGGCAAGAATACAGTGAATACCCTCGTGAACTATTCCCCCTGTCTGATACTCTTTGTCACTGTAGTTACATGAGGGATCAAAGCAGTAAACCGGATAATAGGATGCCAGTATGATGGGATAACCACCAACACTGCTCTGCCATCCACCTTTTTCCGTATTTGCAGCATTATCCGTGCATAAGCCTGAACCATAAAGGTAAACAGCGCTTCGATACCCTTCCTGTACGCGCTTGTCCGGCGGCCATCCCATCACATCCCTGAAATATGCAAACTCTTCATTCAAACGCTTCAACATGGGAGTGATTGCAGCCTCTGTCACCAGGGAGTTCTTTCTTGAACCCCATTTAAAAGTCCACCAGCCATCTGACTGCGTCCCCGCAACTCCTGAGCAATCATCACGATCCCTGGTAGGCATGGAGAAATTCGGGTTTTCATCCTTAAAGTTGTAGTTGATTGTCGGGTTGTAGACAGGCCAGATATAAGGATCACCTTCTGCAGCATTAGCATCCCCCTGACCTATCAGAAAAACTGCACCTGTACACAATAGAATATTTCTCAGCTTCTTCATCACTGCCTCCCCTCTGCTACATGCCCCTGGTTAAACTGATCTTATGACACTCTTTTATTTCACCTGGATAATTCTTTACAATGTAAAATCCGCTTTTCAGTGTTCCGGATATCTCCCCTTTATTCTTTTGAGACAAAATGCCCCCTCTCCCGGCATCGCTGCCCGGTAAAACCAAACCATCAAGCACTTTTCCGATTTACATGTATATCAGTAGGTTACGAGCCTCTGGTCTGAGCGTTGATTCTCGAAACACAATTTCAGCCACGCACCACTCCTTGCACGGCTGCACACACGCACCTCATCAACAAGTCCCTCATAATTGCAGGATTCCCTGAATGCCTGCCCGATGTATGTATCCGAACCTACTTTATTGTAAAGCAACTCACCAAGCATGTCAGCCTGACTCTTCAATACACCATCGACATAAAGAAAAGCCCGGCCGGCATCAGAGTCGATTACCATAGCCACAAAATGCCACTGAGATTCTGGTGTTTCAACCCTGGCACCGATTGGAAGCCAGCTTGTTGCATCACCATAGGAATGATAACTGTAGAAATCAACCCAGTTGCTGTCACTTGAGAACCGGATACCGGCATTATCGCCTATGGAAATGATCTCTCCCACACTGTCGGTGCTGTTGATCCATGCACTAATAGTCAGTGATGCCGGCTGGCCGAGAAGACCCGGTATCTGTATGAACCCGTCAACACCATTGAATTCCTGACAGGGTCCGATAATTCCTGCTGTTAATCTGCCTGATACCATGTTTATGCCGCTTCCGTCCCGGCCATGAGATGTTGCATCTTTGTAATGACCCTGCCCGTTTCCGGATACCTCGCTTAAATGCCAGACGCCGGCAAACTGAGCAGTATCGAAAACCTCCTCAGCCACAGACCGGTAAGTGGAAGTACCGGATCCATAGTGCATTAGCAGAAGAGTAGTATTATTGCCTTTCACTGTGTCGACCTTAACCCAGACAACTGCTGAACCACCAGCCTGATCCCAGAATTCTACCTGATGAGCAAGCAGGGTCCCGTCATCTTTTGTAAAGCAGATGCCGCTGTCCTCAGGAACCGGCAGTCCATCTCCGAGCCGGATAAGTACCGGAAACGAGAATACATCCTCAGCAACATCACAGCCCTCAGAGGTTGTATTAAGGATAATCGATTTTGAGAAGCGGTAGCCGACAACATTAATCCCGCCGCTTGCGGCTTTTACACTGTCAATAAGCAGCGGCGGTTCCTGAGGATCTTCGGAGATTATCCGGAACGTATAGGTGCCTTCCGGCAGATCATCGAAATAATACGACCCGTCCTGCGAAACAGCAGTTATTCTCTCCATCCCTTCAACCTGCACGTATCTACGGTACTGATCCGACGGTTCTATCTTTCCGCTTACACGCGCATAAGGACTGAGAGTAATGGTATCAGTCCCGGATCCACTTTCCACACCGGCCGTAAAACTGAACAATCCGGCACAGGACTGGGTATCGTTTATTTCCACATAGTATTCACCGTTCTCCAGGCTGTCTATTGTCAAGTACCCGTAGCTGTCGGTAACAGTATCGACAACAGAATATTCATCCTCAGCCACTCCCTCAGTACTGGCGAAATAATCCGCAGGACGCACCCGCACAAGAGCCTCTCTGGCAGGCTTGCCGTCGGGCAGAAGAGCCAGAACAGTAAATCCGTTCTGAGTCTCAGATGATCCCCCCGCACCAGCCAGATTACTGATGCATGAACAGGAGAGGAGAACTAATGTTGTTAAAGTGATCAGTATTTTCATGTCTTTTCCTGCTTTTTCTGCACATCAGACACCGGGAAAACCTGCATGTTGACCTGATAGGCACAGTCTGTCTCTTTATCCTCGGCGACTCTGGAAATGATGGCCTGACGACATTGTTTGAGTATCTCCCTTATATCTTCAAGTGTATCACGTTTCATTGTCAGAGTCAGTGATGAAATATCTCTGAGCTCTTTAGGGAAGCGCTCAATCGCCTCCTCAGAAAGGCGAATCATCTCTGCCTGAAACTTACGGACCGCAAGAGACTTGAACTGCGAGCCTGTCGATATGTGAAGATGGGTTCTTTCATAGAAGCCGTCTTCATTACGCTTTATAAGTTTCAGCTTTTCCAGAAGCTCCACCGCTTCCTTTGCCTCCTCAGTGCTGATCTGAGGAAAGACTACCTTGCTTAACTGCTTGTAATTGTTCTTTACAGGAAAAAACCCGATTACCGCCAGAACTGCCGAGTAGTACCATTTTTTATAGTACTCGTACTGAAGCGAATCGAGATAGGTAGATTTTACTCCGCCCTTAAGCTGCGTTATTTTCTCGAAATATATCGATGCTTCCGAGTCGGTTTTCGCCCTGGCAAAACCTACAAGCGCCTCAAAGTATTCTGTTTCCAGCGGCTGGAAAGAGAAGTAGGCAGCAATAGAGGGAACCTTTTTCAGGGAAAGATGCTCCTGTTTCTGCATGATCCTGAAAAGGTAAGCTGCATTGAGGCCCAGTTTGTTGCCGAAAACACGAAGTGAAAACCACGGCATCTCCCGCTTCCGTTCATTGTAATAGTCGTGAAGGAAGTCGCGGTAGTCTATGTATGTAAAGATATGCTGCATATCGATCTCTGTAATCTGCCCGGATAATCGTGATCAATAAACAAACGGTACCTGAAAACTGCCCGATTTACCTTTTATCAACAGGACATACTTTCCTGAGGGGATGTCTCCTTTCCCTGATAATAATGTAAAAATATTCCCTCCGGCCACACTGACCGGATTTATCACCCTCTGCCCGTTCATATTAAAAACAGCAAGCCTGTAAGGTTCACCGGTTCCCGGGATTCTCACCTGCAATGCTCCGCCGATATCTGACCTGACCAGTTCAAACGGGGCCTTGACTGTATTCCATGCTTTCCGTGATGCACCTGTAGACTGCTGCTTTCCTATGCTTACCCAGTTGACATTGTACTGATTGGGAGCGGTTGTCTTGAAAACGCAGAAAAGATCATTTATACCATCTACCCTCAATCCTTCCTGAGTGACCGGCGCAGTGACTGTCTGCCATTTTGTCAATCCACCCGTTGAGGGAACCTGGACTGTGCCCAGCAGCGTTCCTGTACGGCTGCCGACACGCACCTCAATCGATCCCCCGGAGCTCACCGAGGCTACCCTGGCCATGATATTACCCGAACTCTTGTCAGTCGTGGAGAAATCGACTTCATTATACCTTACATATCCATCATTGCTGATATTTGACACCATCCATCCCCGGGGTTCACCTCCGCCGACAACACTTACCCGCGCACCACTTATTCCGGACGGTGAATGACGGTCTATCTGAATTGTATCATAACTGAAAGGAACCCCTACACCCCTGCAGGTTTTTTGAAGCTGTGGAATGGTCCATGGATTACCTGACTTATTAAAGTCAAAATATTCCGCTCCAGTGACCCTCTTTGCCCCGGTATTGATTGTCCCTCCGAATTCATTACCACCCGTATGATAGAATATCACCCATTTCCCAAGAAAATGGACCACCCCAGCATGTATTGTTGCGCTGTTTGTGTTCTCATTCAAAATTGTGCCCCGTTTCGTATATGGGCCAAAGAGACTTGTCGAAGTAGAGTAGGTGATCGATTCAACTGCTCCGGTCCAGTCAGCCAGAATACAATACCACAAGTTGTTCTGCTTTATGATCCATATTCCCTCTTTGTACCTTGTGGATGATCCCAGACCCTGGGTTATATCGTAGGAATTTCCGATGGCATCACTGTATGTCGAATTCAATTCTTTCAGATAAACCTGGTTGGGTGTTCTCCCAACAATATCCCAGCCGATATACGCTTTCCCCGTCCCGCCATCTGCGGTGTCAAGGAGAACAAAAGGATCTATGGCATCTGATCCGCACCCCGCCATGTAGTTGCGATCAGGAACAAAAGGCCCGGTTGGGGAATCTGCAACAGCATGGCCGATACGGAAAGTCCTCCCGTCATTTGCCGGGAAGTAGAGATGGAACTTCCCGCCAAGCTTTATGCAGTGAGGTGCCCAGAGATTTCCCTTTTTGGCTGCCCAGGGAATATCATTCTCGGTAAGCACAACGCCCTCATATTTCCAGTGATAGAGATCTTCTGTGGAGTAACAAGTGATATCATAAATTGAAAGATCCCCGTTTCCGATTGCATCCACGGTACAATACAGGTATACTTTATTCCCTTCCACCATCGGAGCAGGATCAGAAGTCCCCTCATTTCCGGGGATAAGCTGATTATCGGCCTTAATTGGCGACGGTATCAGCACTATTGCCATCATCATGCAAAAAACCGTCACAGCCTTGCCCGGAAAACACTTAGGATTCTTCATTTTTTTCTCCATAGTGGTGATTTGTACACTCAACCGACTCGATACCCGTATTTCATAATCTACTCTCAAATTTGAGAAAAAATATGGTATCGAGTTAAATAATGTTGAGCAATTACTCAACACCCATGGAAATTAGGCCTATTCTAATGCGTTTTTTTGGCTTATATGTTTGATTTTCCCACCATTTTACTCAACAGACAAGACAAATCGTGACTTCGAGAGGCAAAAACGTTTCAGGAAGATTTCAATGAGCGGTTGAGAAGATTTGCTGTAGTTGAAAAGAGTTACAAATAATCGGATGGATACACAGTCATATTTACAAACATCAGAAAACCAGAGTGACTAAAATTGACATCCATTACAGAATGGATGCTTAACCGCCACATTAATGCCTCTTTACAAATAAATATTAACACAGGGGTTTGATCCTGATGATACAAAAAGCCGGTTTTCCCAATTGTTCACAATACACTCAGCATTATTCTTTTTAATCTCTGATTCAGAAACGGTTGAGATTCAACATGTGAAAGAAGAATGATATTGTCGGGCGGGTGCATATATATTACTATTAAAAGCAAGATCAATGAGATCCGGCTGCTAAACATCAACACATTTTCACCTTTCAGGGGTTTTTATGAAGACTCATATTCTCCTCTCGGTCCTTATCGCTGCATCCATCACAACCGCTGCAAATAAAACAGTCCTGCTCAAACTTAACTATGCGGCAAAACAAAACTGGACCTATGCTCTTGATTACAAATCAGAATGCCTTTTTTCCGGAGTAGGACCGGAAACATCGAAGAAAACCGCTATCACCTGCGATATCACCGGAGAACTTTCAACAGAAAAAGATAAAATCCTGACAAGAACAGCCAACTTTAACATAGAATCCGATCTTTACGATTCATCAGTAATCTCCAGCCTGACAGAAAAAACCTCCTCGGTAAACTATGCTCTTAACCTGATTGATGGCTCACCTGTTGTTGAAAACAATATCGACCTCT
>DAOTAZ010000131.1:0-3774 GCA_035382965.1 Chitinispirillaceae bacterium
TCTTGGTACACCGGTGGTGGGGATATTCGGTTCCACAACTCCGGAGTGGACCCGCCCGCTTGGCGCTAAAGTCCGGATCGCATCGGTTTATGAAAAGTGTTCTCCCTGTTTTGAAAGAGCGTGTCCTGAGAAGCATTATTCCTGCCTGAAAAAAATTACTGCGGAATCGGTTATGGAACTGGTATCGGAAATCCGCAGATGAAGAGAAAATGATAAAAAGAAAAACTGTTTTGCTATTATTATTCCTTGTCAGTTTCCCTGTGATGGCTGATGGGGAAGAAGATTTGTGGTTTGCCGGGCTTCGGCTTTCCAATAACCAGCGTTTCTGCTCCTATGAGCTTTCCGGCGGAAAGGAGCAGAAATACCAGAAGGCCAATCTTTATTCTTATGGGGCATCGTTAGGGAGGCAATTCTCTTTCCTCAGGAATTTGCGTTTAAGGGTTCCTTTTCAGATAGAATACGGCAGTGTCATCGATGACACTGCAGATGCGGTTCCTCTGGAGGATAACTCTGTCGAACAGCTTCATTTGTCAGTTGCTCTGTTTCATGTGGGAATTGTTCCTGAACTGCAGGTATCACTTCCGGTGAGCAGTGATGCTGAAATCTTTTTCTCAGCGGGCGGCGGGGTTCACTATGTCAGGGCGAGGGAGGAGGAAACTATAGCCGGTAATTCATCAGTGAAAATAAACGATCCTTACCTGGAAAGCAGCCGTAATTTCTCTGTGAGTGCTGATGCCGGGGCCGGGTTTGAGATGAAAGTCAAGGACAAACGCCTCTCTTTTCAGTATGGCTTCCGCTTTTGGGTACCTGTCAATTACAAGACCAGACGTGACCTTTTTCCCTACAAAGAAATCTCTTACAAGGAGAGGTTTTTTACTCACAGCCTGCAGATTATTCTGTTAGTCAGCCGTTGAGCATCTTCAGTCTGTAAAAAGCCCGGATACCTGCGCGAGAAGTGCTGATGCCGCAAGCTCGGTTCGCAGCCGTGATGCTGCAATTTTTACATGCAGGATACCAGGGTCTTCGAGAATTTTCTCCTCGGTCGGGCTGAATCCTCCGGGTGGACCGATAAGAAGGTTTATTGTATCTGCATTGATAATTTTCTCTCTGTTCGAGTAAATGCTTCTACCGTCGGGATCAGCCGTTATCACTATTCCAGACAAACTGTTCAGATGCGCAAATGCAGTCGGCTGGTTCAATTCAGGAATCCACGAAGACAGGGATTGTTTTACGGAGGAGATCATTTTATTCTGAAACCGCTGAAACTGTTTCTGCCATGCGTTTTTCCACCACTGTTTCTGGGAGAATTCACAGATCAGTGGTGTTATTGAGGCGGCTCCCAGAGCTGTACAGTCGACTAGTGCTGTTTCGAGTGAATCTCTCTCCGGCATGCCGATAAAGAGATGTATCAGTGGTAAAGTTCTGCCTTTAAACCGTTTTTCTTCTATGATACCTTCCAGTTGATGGTTATGGATTCCCCCGTGGATGCATCTGTACGTGTTCCCTCTGCCATCGGTGGCCAGAAATCTTTCTCCCTCAGAAAGTCTGAGCACATTTACGGCATGACGGGTTTCTTCCTGATCCAGAACAACTTTATCAGTACCTATCTGTCGTGTAAAGAAAAGAAAATGTCTGTAATCTCTCATATTAATCACAGGCGGAGAATGAGTCGGTAAGTTTCAGTTCCTGCACCGACTTTTGAAACTTGTAGTAATGATTCAGCACCCTTTTATAATATTTCATGGATAAAGGTTGTTTTCTGGACAGATTACCTTTAATTACTCCGGGGCCGGCATTATACGCAAGCAGTCCCAGTTTGAAGTCGTTAAAACGGGAGATGAGTTTTGTGAGATAGGCGACACCAAGCACCAGATTCACCTCGGGTTTCAGCAGGTCATCGGAGCTGAGTTTTCCCATGCCCATAAGGTCTGCCATTTCCTGTGCAGTTTCCAGTTTTATCTGCATCAGCCCCAGTGCTCCGCTCAAATTTCCACTTTTAAATTTCCCTCTGGCACTGGGATTGAAGAGACTTTCAACCCGGATTACCGCAAGCAGGAGAATGGGATCGTACCCGTACTGCCTGCTGTTTTCGTAGATGATTTCAGAGAGATGATATATAGTGTGAGGCGGTAATTTACTTCCAATAGAACGGCAGAGCAGTTGTGCAAGGCGGTTTTTTTCGAGGAGAACATTTTTCTGATGTTCGAGATAGATCCTTTCACTTTTCAGCGCAGTTATCTGGGAAGCATAACTATGGCTGGTGAATTCGTTGCGCAGGATAATTAAACTGAAGGTAAACAGTGTCAGAAGAAGCAGTGTAACACAGATGATACTGACAAATTCCGAAAGCCAGATCTTGCTTCCGTGAAATATGATACCGATGCGTAAGGCGCCGGGTGATTTTGGCATCAGCGCTCCAAAACTGTGTCCTGAAGGATTCCAAGTTGTTCAAGAGGCTTGATACGCTCTGTAAGTCTGTCTATCTCTATCAGTGAATGCTCTTTCCATTGTGTCAATTTCAGAAGTTCGCTTTGCTGCTCCTTGATATGTCTTTTCTGGAGGTGAATGATAAATCCCAGAGTCAGAAACCATCCGCACAGAACTACAAGCAGAAACAAAGCTACCGGACGGGAGATGCGGATACCGGTTTTCCTGGAAAGGGCCTCACTTCTGCGGCGCAGGCTTTCCAGAAAGCCGCTTGAGACCAGTATTGAAGCGTCGGGGAAAATAGGGATTATATTTGAGAACTGGGAAAAAGCTTTCCATAAGGTTTCATTTTTAAATACCAGCTTAAGTTCCCCGTTTTTGCCTTTTATGATATTGAGAAGCTGAAGAAACATCTGCACTACTGAATCATCAATGCCGGTGACTTTTTCCAGGTCGACAATGAAAACCCGGTTGCCGTCCTCAAGGAGTACAGAGAATTTTTCTCTTATTTGAGGGATCTGCTCTTTATAGAAGGGGCCGGAGAATGTGATCCACACCGCATCGTCCCGCCCCTCGATTGTAATATCCATAGCATCAAAGCGCATCGATATTCTCTCCTTTTTTTCTGATTTTCCTGCAGGAGATTTTACCGATTATTTTCCACTTCGAGCTGGGTTCGAGGTTGACATTACAGGATAACACTATGGTTAATCCCTGGGGCTGGATCCCATGGAGATCGGATGCGGATTGAGGAAGAAACCAGATGTCAACGGGTTTCTGTGTCTGGAAAGCCATCTTTACTCCAGATATCCTGTCCTCGATACTCCATTTCGTTTTCGATTCCACACAGCAGAGTTCCCATCCCAGTTTTTCTATGGATTCAGTACCGTGCTGAAACCTGACATCTCCGCTTGAGAGTCCCTGAAGACTGAGTGAGAGCTGGGTAGAGAATTTGAAATTGCTGGCTATCAGGGAAGGATTGGAGAGCTGGTATACAAAAGACAGCACAGCTCCGTCCTTCTCCAGACCGAAGACCTTTTCCAGGTTTAACGGGTAGAACTTTTCTCCCTGCAGGATAGAACCCTGACGTAAAAGGGTTGCCTTCACCCCATCAGTGGTTTTCCTTACCTTGTAATCAAACTGACCTGATAAGAAGTTCCCCAGGTCTTTGCAGGTATCATTGAGCAGGTCTGAACTCTTTGTTTCCTCTGAGAGCAGCCGGTCAAGAAACCATGTTCTGGATTTTCCCGGTGAGGTAATATTGGGCGGATGATGAAGAGAGGGGTTATAGGCTGCGCAGAGGTTGAGATTCCGTTCTCTGAAATCGAATTCGAAGATACTGCCGCC